>JAWOIH010000465.1:0-17512 GCA_046484725.1 Candidatus Desulfacyla sp.
CCGGTGGTGACTATCGACTTCGTCGACCATTGGGAATACTGGGGCGGGACCAACGCGATTGCGGTGCATGCCTACGATCAGGTCGGCCCATCGACTCTCCCTCTCTGCAGTCGATCTGTACATTTCCACCCCCCGCTAGATGTGCAGCGCGTGGCCCAGCGAAGCCAGGGCGGCCTCGGCGATGGCCTCCGACAGTGTGGGATGGGGATGCATGGCCCGGTCCATCTCCTCCGCCGTGGTCTCCAGGTGGCGACCCACGATGAACTCGCCGATGAGCTCGCTCGCGTGCGCACCCACGATGTGCGCGCCCAAGACCTCACCGTACTTCTTGTCCCGGATCACCTTCACGTGCCCATCGGTCTCGCCGGCGGTGCGGGCCCGTCCGTTGGCGCTGAACGGGAACGTCCCCACCTCGATGTCGTGGCCGGCCTCCCGGGCCTGCTCCTCGGTCATGCCACACGACGCCACCTCCGGGTGGCAGTAGGTGACGGCGGGGATGTTGTCATAGTCCACGCCCGCGTGCTCATCGCCGGCGATGGCCTCGATGGCGGCGATCCCCTCGTGGGAGGCCTTGTGGGCCAGGAGGGGCGGTCCGGCGCAGTCGCCGACGGCGTAGACGCCCTCGACGGAGGTCTGCATGCGGTCGTTCACGACGATGAAGCCGTCCTCGACCTTCACGCCCGCGTCCTCGAGGCCGATGTCATCGAGGATGGCGGCCCGACCGATGGCGACGAGGACCCGCTTGTTCCGTAACATTTCCCAGGATGAGGGTCGGTTTATCGGGAAAACGCGCCAGTGCGTCAGTGAGGAAGGGGCGCATTTCATCGGGTTCTGACACAGGAGGGGCATCTGGCTTCAGGGAACAATAGAGTCCCTTTATAGAGGTCCCTGTGAACCCGATCTCTCTGCGATGGGCGCCTGCATCCCCGCGAATGAAAAATCTCCTGTCTTGAAAAAGATCCGGCCATCGTTCGATGGTACTCGGATCGTACACCACCACCTGCACGCCGCAATCGAATGCCCGCGCAAAATCCCGACTCGGTGCGGCGACGGGAAAGAACAAGATGCGCCCTGGATCAAGGCCATGGAAATCCCTCAGGAGGCCGTCCATCTCATCACGGGACATGCACCGAAAGCCCACGTTCAGTTCCAATGCCTTTCTCAGAATTTTCGGATGGGGATTTGCATGGACCGGATAGAAGAGACGATCCATGACATCGATCGACAACAGGTCGAAGAATATGTCATTCAGTGTCTCCTCATTGAAGACATAGAGGGGGGATCCCTGGTCGGCCTTGGCCAGTAATTCATCTCTGCGGGCTTGCCACCATTCAGTTTCCATGGGCTCAGGATTGTACAACCTGTCGGGCGGGAGGTCAATACGGCTGTTTACCAAAGAAAGGACAGCCAATTGGTCAAGGCATCTCCGCCAAACGAGCCTGGTCTCGAGGAGAGTTTGTCCCATAATGCTAGCCAAAGATATTTGAAATTTGGATAGATTCAGGGATTTAGGGATTTAGGAATTCTTAAGAATGCTGTTTTATCATGCGAATCCCTCAATTCCTTAATTCCTCAATTCGCTTGGGATGCGTCCGATGACAAAAGGGTTACTAACCATCTGAGAGATATTCTCTCAGAATGACGCTGTAAGGGCCTAAGGCCATAAAAAAATGGCAAATCTTTGTGGATTTGTATCTTTGGCGATACATTTTGGTTGCGGCCATGCCGTGTTCGTTTTTAATTGACCCTTCAAGCCTTTCCGTATAGTTTTGAATGGATCAGGCGGTCCCTGTATAAACACGATGGCGCCCGTCCGGGCTTCATCTAAAGAAAGGAAAGGCGTGGTTTCCAACAAGTCACAGAGAATCCATGTGAGCATCAGGGAGGCCTTTGGCCTCCTCATCCCCTATGTCAAGGCAAGGGTCCTGACCCAGGTAAGGGCCATCTGGCTGATCATTTTGTATCTGATCTTTTTTCAAAAGTTTGTTCTTGGGATTGCCATCGCCGATGCGTCTGTTATTGCCGGCGGCATGGTGCTGGTCGTCATCGGCCTGACCCTCTTTATGGAAGGTCTTCTGCTGGGGCTTATGCCGTTGGGAGAGCTTGTGGGGGTCAGGCTTCCCCAGCGTTCCGGCCTCCTGACGGTTCTGGGCTTTGCCCTGGTCCTCGGTTTCCTGGCCACCCTGGCAGAACCATCCATCCAGGTCCTGCAGACGGCCGGCGAGACCGTAAGGCCCTGGGAGGCGCCGCTCCTGTTTCTCCTGCTCAATTCGTACGCTTCCTGGCTGGTATATTCCGTAGGCGCAGGGGTAGGGGTCGCGGTATGCCTGGGGATGGTCCGTTTCTACTACAGCCTCTCTCTCAAGCCCTTCATTTATGTCCTGGTGGGGGCACTCTGTGCCTTTACGGTGTGGGCATCCTTTGACCCGAACCTCAGAAATATTATCGGCCTGGCATGGGATTGCGGCGCTGTGACCACAGGGCCGGTCACTGTGCCCCTGGTGCTGGCCCTGGGGATCGGGATTTCCAGGATGTTCGCATCCTCGGATTCGGGCGCAACGGGCTTTGGGGTCGTGACCCTTGCCTCCCTTGTTCCTGTGCTCGCCGTATTTGTGCTAAGTCTGTTTCTTCTCGGGATCGCGCCGCGGCCCATGTCCGAAGCGGCGTTCTTCAACCCGGAAAACAGGGCTGTGGCCGAACGACTTTTAGGAGGCGAAAATCGTCTTCTCCGGTATGTCCTTATACAGGCCCGACCAGAGGGGCGTATGGCCTTTTTTGAGGGAAGCCGTGAGAGAATCATGCGATGCGTCGACGGCCTGTTGGCGAATGAGGATGCAAAAAAGTCCGTCTTTGGGGATATGAACAGCGTGAAAAAATGGATCGCCCTGCAAGGGACCGCGGAGCAGCAGCAGGTCATTTTTGGCGGCCGCGATAAGATGGAGGAGTTCCTCCTCAAAGGCGGCGGTTCGGCCGGGCAAATCCGCGGCATAGATCTCCTGAAGCAGAATGCCGTCGCGGCAGTCAAGGCCATAGGATTATTGACCATCCCTCTTTTTGTGGTTCTTTTCTTCATTCTCCGAGACAAGATGCCCCAGCCCGATGAGATTTTCCTGGGTCTTTTCCTATGCATCGTGGGGCTTGGCGTCTTCGGGATCGGGATCGAGATCGGGCTGAACAGACTCGGCACCCAGATCGGGAGCAAACTCCCCTCCTCCTTCAAGGCCATTCAGCTTCCTGAAGAAAGGGAGGTCATCGCTGACTTTGATCAGGCCATGGTCCACACGGCCATCTCTCCGGACGGCCAGAAACATCTGTTCTTCTATGCCAAAAAAGGGAACCGTTACGTTGAAACGCCTTATTATCCTAAGGATTACGATCCTAAAACCGGCCGGTATCACCATATCCCAACCAAAGGGCCGCTTTTTGGGGCACACGGCGGCCCTGCGGGGATAGGGGTCGTTCTGTTCTTTGCCTTTGTCATGGGATATGGAGCGACCCTTGCAGAGCCTGCCCTGAATGCACTTGGACTCACGGTGGAGGGTTTGACCGCAGGGGTATTCAGGAAATCGCTCCTGATGCACGCGGTGGCCTTGGGTGTCGGCGCAGGAATCGCCCTGGGCGTGGCCAAGATCATATGGGACGTCCCGCTTGTCTGGATCCTGGTTCCCTCCTATCTGGTCCTCCTGCTTGTGACCGGATTGTCCACGGAGGAGTATGTGAATATAGGCTGGGACAGCGCAGGGGTCACTACGGGCCCCATCACCGTTCCCCTTGTCCTGACCATGGGCCTCGGAATAGGCGCCCAGGTGGGGGTGGTAGAGGCATTCGGTATCCTCGCGTCCGCATCTGTCTGTCCCATACTGAGCGTCCTTCTCCTGGGTCTTTATGTTCAGAGGAAGCGGGAGGCCGCCCTGAAGGAATCCGTGGCCGGCCAACAGGATGGAGGGATGATGGGATGACGGCAACAAGAACGGTCTTTCGCATCACCGCTTTTCTCCCCAGGAGCATTTCCAAGGAAGTCCTGGAAGCATTGAAGGCCGTAGGGGTTCACGATCTCTATATGACGGCCGCCCGGTCCCTGGTAATTGAAGCCAAGAAGGGGATTTCATTGCTCCTGCCGGGAAGGGATCTGATCGCAGACCCGATGGACCTGATTTTTTTTCTGGGGGGAGAAAAGATGGAGATTCCTCTCTTCAACCTGGTTGTAGAAAAAGGGCATCTGGCCATTCCCGGAATGGGGTCTGTCATCAGCGAAGCGATTGAAGTCCCTCCAGAGGAGATCCTCTACAATGAAAAAAGTGTTCAACCCTTTGATGCGCCATCGATCCCTGTCTATCCCCATGCAGTAACCGGGCTCTGCTGCATCGTGCAGAGAGGCCGGGGAGAGGGTGTTGCCAGGATCGCGCTGGATACGGGGACCTGCGTCCCAGCGATCAATTTCGGGATCGGTACGGGGGTCCGAGACAAAATGGGACTCCTGCGCATCACCATTCCCGCTGAAAAGGAAATCATCCATGTCTTCACTTCGGTGGATGAAGTCCACAGCATCCTGACAATGATGGCTGAGGCCGGGGACCTGGAACGACCGGGCAAGGGGTTCATTCACAGCTATCCTGTAAGAAAGGCCGTGGTCAACATGAAGGTCATCCGGGGAGGTCAGCAGCATGCGGCCAGCATTGAGCAGGTGATTGGCGCGATCGATCACATCAAAGGAGGGGCCGAATGGCGACGTCGGGCCAGGGGGATAGGAAGACCGGCCGGAAGGGAGCAGGGATTCCTCAAGAGGCTTGTGGACATGAACCTCCTGTGCGACGGGGGAACCGGCCCGGACCTGGTAAAGGCCGCAATGGGGGCCGGGGCAGGTGGGGCCACCATATCCGACTTCAGGCATGTCCGCCCATCGGATTCACCCCTGGCCGCAATGAGCCCGCTGCGTGAGCTTTGCAGCATCATTGTCCCGGAGGACCAAATGGATAGCATGATGGGCGCCCTGAAAGAGGCCGATGCCTTTACGGATCGCTGCCACGGTCAGGTCCACTTCCGCCGGGTCCCCAGGGCGGTGACCTATATGGGCAAGTGAACCCTTTTCAGGCAGGACTTCCTCCATCCAACCATGAGCTACGGGCTTATCAGCTGTTGAGCTATTAAGCTATTAAGCGCGAGTCTCTTATCAGCTATCAGCCATGTGCATTCGCCTGTGCTCCGCAACCCGTATCTACTGATAATCCCCCACCAGCACAAAGGCCCCCCAGTAGCCGGGATGGGGATACCGGTGCTTCACATGCCGCATGGCCTTCTGGAGGCTTTCGGCCGTCGGCCTTGTCTTGTATTCCCGGTAGAACTGCTTGACCAGGATGGCGGTGGAGATGTCGCTGACCCGCCAGAGGCTGGAGAGGACCGCATGGGTCCCGGCATAGAGGAAGGCCCGGTTCATGCCGATCACGTCATCCCCCTGGGTCACCTTTCCGAGCCCGGTCTGACAGGCGCTCAAGACCACGAGCCCGGCCTGGATATCGAGGCCGAAGATCTCGGAGGTCTTCAAATCGCCGTCATCCTTTTCGTCGCTGGCCAGTTTGACGGCCGAAAAGAGGGGGTTGACGGGATCGAACTCCCCGTGGGAGGCCAGATGGATGATCCCGAATTCCGATATATGGCGCACCACCCACCCCTCGGTAGCCCGTTTTCCGGTGAGGACCGTGATGTCGGGGAAGTTCCAGCCGATGGCCCCCACCTCTCTCTCGGCAAAGGGGAGGTCCAGGGCGGGGTTTTCCAGGTCAGGATTGCCCACTGCGAGGACCTTGGGATTCTTTTCCTTGGCCCGTCGCTCCAGGGTATACCGGAGCACGCTGGCGCTGGGAACGGAAAAGAGGGGGAACCGGTCCGCCAGATACGCTTTTCCGTCAAAGAGGGCGGCAAAGGAGAGGTGGTGCAGGGCATCATGGGGCACGATCCCCACGGCCTGAACGCCCTCCAGCCCGGGTTCCGGGCGGGACAAGAGCCAGGCGTGGAGTTGCTGCGAGACCGCCTCTGCAGGTTCCAGGTTCTGAAGGATCCGCCGGTAATGGAGGACGGTCTCCCTCAGGGTCTTGCGGCCGATGGGGGTGCGGAACAGGTCGGCCCGATCCCGCGTGATCCGCCAGCAGAGGACCTGGTCGGGGACGACATAGTAGACCAGGACCGCCACGCCGGGCTCGAGCAGGTTGCGGAACTCACGGAGCGTCAGGGGCCGGACCGAGACGATGCTGGCCAGCTGCGGGTTCTTCATCTGGATCTCCAGCATGAGGTCCCGGTGCTCGTCCATGGCCCGTTTCAGTGCCGTTTCATAGACTTCCCGCGCACTCTCTTCACGGGCCTGGGCCAGGAGGGTCTCATACTCGCCGATCCGGGCCTTCAGGGCCTTCTCGCGATCATACATCTTTTGATTGACGGCCCCGTGCAGGCTGAGGCGCTGGTTTCCCAACAGGTCGATGAGGTTCCGGGCCCGGGAGCGCTCGGCCACCTCAAAGGCCTCCGCGTCTTTCCCCATATCCACCAAGAGGCCCACCAGGGTCTCATAGACATCCATCTTGTTTCCGATGAATCCGTCTCTCAGCTGCTCCAGCCTGATCTCAGACCGCATCGCTTCAATGACGTCCACGGCCTGGGAAAGGAGGTCCCTGGCCCCTTCCCGGTCTCCCTCGCGGATCCGCAGTCTGGCCAGGCCGTAGAGGGCCCGCCATTCGGTCTCACGAAGGGCCATGCCCCTCGAAAGATCCAGTGCGTCGCCATAGACCGTTTCGGCCTTTGAAGCGCGGTCCAATTCTGTCAAGGCATCGCCGTACGCGGCCAGGATCTTGGCCTGGTTGATCCGGTTGCCGATCTGGGCCGCCGTGGCAAGGGCCTCCTCAAAGAGGGGAACGGCCGCCTCCGGCTTTCCCATGCGCACATGGGTCATGGCCTGGTTCTTGAGGTCATAGGCAACGGCCCATTTGGAGCGGATTTTTCGGTCGATCTGCAAGGCCTCGTCCAGTATGTCGAGGGCCTTCTCATACTCCCCCTGATCGCGATAGACCAGTCCCATGTTGTTGAGGGTGGTGGCCGTCTCGTCCTGCCGGGCCTTCAATTTCTTTGCCACTTTCAGGGCGTCCGCCAGTTCCCGCAGGGCCCGATCGTGATTGCCCAGGGTCCACCAGATGAGCCCTGCGGTATTGAGGGCGTTGACCTGCTCCAGGTCCCACTGGTTTTCCCGGGCCTTCACCAGCACCTCCCTCTGCCCCTCGAAGGCATCCTGGTATCGGGCCTGAAACCAGTCATTGTTGGCCTGCTCCATCCGGATATTGGCCCTGATGCGCTGATCCGCCTCTCCCGCGTCCAGGAGGGCCATGGCCTTTTGGTAGCGATCCGAGGCATCCACGAAATTCCCGAGGAGACGGTCGCACCGGCCCGTGTCCAGGAGGGCCTGGGCCATCCGGGCCTTTTGTTCCAGTGCCTCATAGAGGTCGTAGGCCGCCATATAGTGCTGTTTGGCCCCGGCATACCGGCTCAGCCGCAGATCATATATCCGGCCCATGCGCATGTGCTGCCGGGCCAGGAGTTCGTCCTTGTCCATGTCCCTGCTGAGGGCGGCCGCCGACTGGAACTGCTCCAATGCCCGATCATAGTCGGTGGCGTTCTCGAGGACCACGCCCAGGTCGGTTAGGGCCGCCACCTGGGGGGCGCCCAGCTCCAGATCGGCCATGATCTCGGCCCCTTCCTCCAGGACCGGGATGGCCTGATCGTATTTCTCCATGCGGGCCCGGACCAGGCCCAGCCGGATCAGGGCATCTGCGTGTTCCGGGGTATCGGGTTTTTCCCGAGCCATCATCCCGGCCAGGGCCTTTGCATAGGTCTCTGCGTCCCTGTACCGGCCCGCGGCAAAAGCGCTTTCCCGTGCATAGGTGTAGAGCTGGGGGATATAGGATTTCAATTCCTTTGTCTGAAGGGCCACATTCAAGGCCTTGTCAAAAGAGACCATGGCCCTGAGGGGCGCTTTTCCCTTGAATGCCCGGACCCCGTCCGTGACATATTCCTTGAAGCGCTTTTTGGCCAGAGCCAGGGCCTCTGCCTCTGTCATGCCCCAATAGCCCAAAGAGATCCATTCCCCTCTGCCGCCGGCCTCCTGCTGGGCAGCCATCAGGGCCTCAAAGGGAGGGGCCTCGGCATATGCCGCAAAAAAGGGGCCTGTCACCGTCAGGTCGGACGGGCCTTGCCGGGGCATCAGGAGGGTGGGCACGCCCAGCATGGCGAAGAGGTGGCCCAGTGAATAGGCCTGCTCAATAGAGGCCCCCGGCAGGAGGGCCAGCGAGACATCCGGGACCCGGCCCGAGAGCCGGGAGAGGGGAAAGGTCCGGCCCTTGTCCAGTCCCATGGCCGGATAGGGAGACGGGATCTCTCCCGGTCGGGTGGGGACTGAATTGGCCGTGAACAGGGGGCCTCCCAGAAGGAGTCCCTGGGCCCCGGGCAGGGCCTCCATGATCTGGTTTTGGGTGGCGCCGGCCCCAAGGGAGGTGGACTCAAAGGGGAGGGGGATGGTGGATTCGAAGGAGAGGGCGATGATGCGACGGCGGAAGGGCCTTCGGTTTTCCACGGATCGCACCAGGTGCGTGGCGTTCAGGGCCAGGGGCCGGTTAAGGGATGCGGGGAGCATCGACAAATCCTCACACACCCAAACGGTTTTGCCCGCTTCGATCCCCTGAATCGGATCGTCCAGGTTTATTTCCTGAACCGCGATGTCGTCCGGGGTGATCCTGAAGGCCTGTGCGGGTCCGTCGCCGGCCCCCTTAAAGATCCGCATGCAGGTCCATCCGGCCGGCAGATTCTCCATGAGGTCGATGGCCTCCACCGGGTCCGGCCCGAACATGGCCGCAAGACCCCGGCAGCCTTCCCTGGCCGCCCGGGTCCTGAGCCTTTTTAATCTCTCCCCGTAGGCCGACAGGGTGTCGTGGTATTCCTTCCTCAGGGCATCGGAACGGGAACCAGGGTCGTGGGTGACAAGGGTGTCTGCCAGGTCCTGGGCCTTCACCGCCAGACCCAGGAGGATCATCACCTGTTCCTGAAGGGCCTCGGATGGGGCCAGGCCCACCTGGACCGGGACCTGATCGTTTTGCTCCCCCATGGCCTTTCTGAGAAGTTGCCGTTCCTGATCGATCCGTTGCCGGAGATGGGGCCGGTCCTCTTTTGGAGCGGTCTTGAGCCCTGTTTCCAGTCGCTCCACGGCCATGAGCCTCGGGGCCACCCGATTCAGCCACGCCCTTTCAGGTCCTGTGAGAGGGCTTATGATCAGGGGTCTCAGGCAATGGAACCGCTCCATGTCCGATATCTTTTCCAGGAAATTGAAGGCCTCTTCGATCTTCCCCTCCCGGATGAGATCAGCGACCATGGGCGAAAAGGCATGCACCATCTCCCCCGGGCCGCAACCGGTTTCAAAGAGGGAAACACGTTCCAACGCCGACAGGGCCGCCTTCAGGTCTCCCAGCCCGGCCAGTGCCCGCCACTCGTATGCGGGGAGGATTGCCCTCTGGGAGATCTCAAGGGCCTTGCCCAGATGCGCCTGCTGTTCCCCGTCCTCTTGAAGGTCTCCGGCCACCCAAGCCATGTTGAGGTGGAGGGCCGCCTCAAGGGCCAGGGTCTTTCTCCCCTTGGGGCCTTTGACGCGGTCCAGCCAGGCGATTCCCTCGGAGAAATGGGCCCCGGCCCGTGTCAGGGCGTGGGTGCGGCGGACCGCGTCTTGGGGCGAGGTCGCGTCCTTACCAGAGATCTTTGCCAGGAGGTAGACCCCGAGGGTGTTGTGGTATTCAGGGGTGGTCAGGGGATCCAGGACCTCGGAAAAGGTCTTGAGGAGCCGGACCGTCCTGCGGTCCGCGATCATGAGATCGGCCCGGCAGCGGGCATATTGGGGATCCCGGGCCGGTATCCGGGCCAGTGCGACGGCCATGTTTTCCACGTTCAGCGCGGCGCTGACCGGGTTTTTGAGTTCCAGGGCAATGAGGGCGGACCGGTGAAATCGATGGAAGGCCTCTGCAGGCCGTTGCAAGGCATGGCTCAACTGTCCGCCCCGGTGGGAGAGGAGGGATAGACCGTACAGGTCCCCCTCCGCCACCGGCTGTTCCGCTGGGTAGGCCGCCAGTTGCGCGGCCAGCGCCTCTTCTGCTGAAGACAAGACCCCCAGTTCGGTCTCGATGCGGGAGAGGAAGGCCTGGGCCAGCCGTCGCTCCTGGTCAGGGGTGAACCCGTATACGGCCCTGGATGCGTCTGCCTTGTCAAAGGCCACGTCCAGGGAAAGGCTCACCAGGGCCTTGCCGGGCCTGGATGTTGCGCCCTTCTTGATTTCCGCCGCGCCGTGCTCCTCAAGCAGCCCCGGTACCTGTTCAAAGTCTCGGGCCGCCTCTTGAAGCATCTCGATTCGGGCCGCGCCGGTGAGATCCCCTGCGGCCATGTAGGCGCTGTAGGCAACCGAGCGCCGGTTGGCCGCCAGGTTCCGGACCTGGCCCAGGGCCTTGTTGAGCCCAAAGACCGCTTCAAAGGCGGCCCGGGCCTCAGGCCATCGTTCCGCCTCCTGAAAGGCCAGGCCGAGACGGTCCAGCATCTCGGCCTTGAGCTGGACCATTGACATGGGAAACCCGAGGGCCTCCCTTGCCCGAAGGAGCATGTAGCGGAGGTTCTGGACGGTCTCCTCGGGCTTGTCCTGGATCAGGGGCGCGATGTCGGCAATGAGCGCTTCCTGGTCTTTTAGTATCGGTTCCAGTGCATCCCTGTAGCCCTGCCACCGGGGGTCTGGCGGGGGGCCGAAGGTCTGGGTCGTGGCCTGAAAGAGCCGCTGTTGGATGTCGGCCTGTCTCTGGGCCAGTGCCTTGGCGGCCTGGGCCGTATCGGGTCGTTTCAGGGCCGGGTTCAGGATCCGGTCGCGGACGGCGTCGTTGATCTTTCCCATGACCTCTGAAGGGCGTTTGGGGTCGATCCGTTGATCGATGAGGGCGATGGCCTTCTGAAAGGCCGTGATGGGGCGATCAGGGTCCCGCACCTGGAAGGCCGAGGCCCCGAGGCGGCGGTAAAAGAGGATTTCCGTGTCCGGTTGATCAAAGGGAACATCCGCATCAAGGCGTTCCAGGTAGCGCTCCAGGGCCTTTCCATACTGGCCCAGCAGAAAATGGATATTCCCCAGGTTGAGGGCCAGATCGGCCCCGTTACGGGGATCGTCTTCGGGCCGGTTGAGGAAATAGGCCTTCTGGTACGATTCGAGGGCCTTTTCCAGATACCCCGGCTGGTGGTGAACCGTCTCCATCACCTCAAAGATATACCCCAGGGTCTGGTGAAAATAGGCGGTCTGTCCCTCCCGCTCGATGGCCTTCTGGATCAGGCCGCGGGCCTCACCGAGGGGCGCTTGTCCCTCCAGGTAGGTCAGGGCGAGACCGGCGGCGTACAGGCGGACCGGGTCATCCGGGGCCTGTTGCAGCCGGCTGCGATAGAGGGTGAGGGTGGATCCCATCTCCTGTTTGGCGGCCGCGCACTTGATATACCCCCGGTGTCCCCGGACCAAAGAAGGGTCTTCGCGGATCAGTTCCGCATAGATGTCCTGGGCCCCGGGCACCTCGCCCAGCAAAAAGAGATAATCGGCCGCGGCCAGGGATTTCTGCACATAGGCGGCGCGGGCCAGCCGGTAGAGCCGGTCTTCGTCGGGTCGGAGGTCCATTTCTGTTGCATAGAGATCGAGGGCCTCCCGGAACAACTCCTCCCGATACAGGATCTCGGCCAGGGCCAGCCGGGCCGCGGCCGTCTGGGTGGCGGTCTTTCCTGTCTGGGGAAACGCGGTCAGGACCTGTCGATACCAGGTCTTGGCCTGTCTCCAGTCTCCCCGGTCAAAGGCGATATCCCCCATCCGGTTGAAGGCCCCCATGGCCGCCTTGGGAAGGGTCGTTCGATAGTCTCCGGCCAGTTGGTTGAGGGCCTCGATCCGCGCCTCGTCCGTGCTCAGGCCCGGATCCGACAGGGTGGTGTCGATCATCGCCGCCACGGATCGGTCGGCCCAGAGGGATTCAGGGGCCTCGTCGATGACCCTCTGAAATGCGGGCATGACCTGGCTGGGCCTCCCGATACGGCCGGTTATCCGGGCCTGCAGAAAAAGGGCCTCTCCTTTGGTGGAGTTCCCGATGTCCATCATGTGAGCCACCCGGTCCAGGAGCTTTAGGGCTCGAAGGAGCGATTCTGGATCCGTGCTGAGGTCGCTCAACAGCTGGGCCTCTTCCAGAAGACTGCGGGCCCGAATACGGGCCAGGTCCTCATCCGAAAACCCGCGCGCTGGGAGGTCTCCGGGTTTCTCCGGGGACCCGATGCGGTCGAGGGCCTGCTGAACGGCCGCCGCTTTTGCCGTATCTGTTACCGCGGCCTCCCATGCCTTTCGCCCCCGTATCCCCTCCAGACGGATGCGGGCAAGGGCGGCCTCGGGACCGGACGTATTGAAGGAAGAGATCACCAGCGAATAGGCCCGGCCTGCATCATCGGGCCGCCCCATCCGTTGATAGACCTTTCCCATCTCATAGGCGGCCTGTCCCCTGACCCTGTCCTGGGCCGGAAACCCCTCCATGACCTTGTAACAGGCCAGGACGGTCAGACGGTCGTCCCCGGGTCGGCGGTCGGCAAAGGTTCGGGCAAGGGCCATCTGGGCCTTTGCATCCTTCTGAAGGGGGATCATCCCGTCCATTGGCAGACGCCGGAGATTGGAGGTTCCCCTGAGACTCGACAGGAAAAAGATCCCGGAAGGCGCAACCATGGGCTGATAGGCTGAAAAGGCCTCAGAGGTCAGGGGATAGACCAGCGGGTCTGAACCTGTGGCCTCCACTCGACAGATGACGCCAGGGTCTTCGGGCGTCACTTTTCGGTCGCCGGTGGCATCCACGGCAAACCGGGAAAAATAGATGTATCGGCCGTCGGGCGACCAGGACGGATAGAGGTCCAGGGCCGGGCCTCGGGTCACGGGCGTCACGCGGCCGCTGGGGAGATGGAGCACAAAGATATCCCCGCCCGGATCATGCCGGCCCGAGACAAAGGCGCAGGCGTGGCCGTCCGGAGAGACCGCGGGGAAGGCCCCGTCGGCCCCCGTATCCAGCATCTGCCATGAGGGCGAGGCCTCCCTCAGGTCAAGGGCCGCCAGGCGTCGCCCTGTCTCTCCAGGCCGGGAGAGATGAAAATAGAGGGTGTTTCCGTCGGGTGAAAAGGCGGGGGCCCCGTCCTGGGTCTCCCGTCCTGTGAGCCGCTTGAGGGGGCCATCTCCCTGGTCCGCGATCAGGAGATAGATGTCTCCCTTGGCATCGTGACCCGTGGCCGCAAAGGCGATCTTTTGACCGTCCCGGGAGATGGCAGGGGCCGTGATTCTCCCCACCCCCTGAACCCGCCTTTGCGGCAGTTCAACGGCAGACGGCCCCAGGTTCCTGAGCCAGAGGGAGGATTGGCCGTTCTCTTCCGTGACATAGACCAGCCTTTGCCCGTTGCCGGACAGGGCCGCATAAAGGACCGGATCGGCCTCAAAGGTGATCTGGACCGGCCGGTGGATGGGCAGGAGCCTCGGGCCGCTCCGTTGGGTCCCCTTTTGCGCAAAAGGGTCGGACAGGGGCGGACCCGCAGGGGGTTTCGTTTCACCCGGCAAGCGGGAAAATCCCGGAATCGTGCAGGCGGACAAAAGAACGATGAGCAGGAGCAGTATCCCTGTCAGAAAACATGAATTGTGAATTGAGGGATTGGGGGATTGAGGGATTGAAAATGCGGAGATACGAACATCGCCGCCTTTCCGGCCTCCGACCGCCGACCTCCGACTTCCGACCTCCGACGTCTGGCCCCCGACCTCCGACCTCTGACCGCTGCTCACTTTCCGTTTCATGCTTCCCCTTATCTTCCTTTCACCCAATGCCTGGCGCCTCATGCCTCGAGCCTGGCGCCTTTATTGCTTCACCGTCCACTTCCCGTCCTCCTGCTGTATCTTTTCGCCCGAAAGGGCGTTTTCCCGGTTCATTCGGGCAAAGATGCTCCGGACCCGGGGCAGATCCTTTTCGGTCAAATCCGGGTTGGTGTCCACCACCCGCTGCATGACCGTGTCCCGGGCCTGGTTGACCTGGGCCACCACCGCTTCGAATTCAGCCTGGCTGTACCGGGATGCAAAGACCTGAAGATCATCCGGGACCTTCTCCTTCTGCAGGGGAAAGGGGGCCAGACGACCCTGGCTGTCTTCTCCCACCCAGCCCAGCCGTTTGAAGGCGTCCACATCATCTTCGTGGAAGGCCAGGGTCTCCACGGCCTCCACCGCGTTCTGATGCTCCCGGCTCTTTTTGGGCGGGGTCTTGATGGCGCCCGAGGGGTCCACCCCCCTGACCGAGGCCACTAAGAGCACGTCCTGGGTCAATGCATTATAGGATCCCAGGACCTGGTTTTCGAGGGCCGTCCGTTCGCTCACCACATTGACATCCACCTTGGCCAGGGTGCAGCCGAAGAGGACCAAGGGGAGGAGTGCGAGGCAATATATGTTTTTCATGATGGGGCCTCCAGGGTTAGGCGTCAGGCGCAAGGGGTAATGAGCTGAAAGCTGAAAGCTCAAAGCTGAAAGTTCGAGGGGTAAAGCAGTTATTGGTTGTCGATCGACATCATAGCGCATGGCGACTCGTGGATGGCGTATGGCGTTTTTGAGCCCAAGAAACACAATGGAGCAGCCTATCCAGCATCCAGCATCCAGTATCCAGCATCACCGCCCATTCCCCACAAACCGTATGCTCGAATCCTTCTGAATCATTATAGCCTCAGCGGACAGCGCCTTCAAGCCCTTCTCCACCGGACCCAGCCTGCCCAGGATCTTCTGCAACCGGGCATGGATGGGGAGGCTGCTCAGGTTAAGTCGTTCCAGGGGTGGAAGGGGGATCCTGGTCCCCATTGCGGCTACGGATCCGGCAAGGGAGAGGTTTCCATGGCGTATCTGCACGTCCACCCATTCGGGGGTCCCCTTCCTGAGGAGGGCCCGCTGCCGGACGATCCCCTCATTGGCCTCGTAGGGGTCCATGGCGTACAAAAGCCTCTCCAAGGTCCTGGACCCGATGTGGGACAGACGGATGCCCGCGCTCAGGTTGTTCATGACCTGTACCGAATCATGGGAAACGGGCATTCGAAGGGAAACCTGGCCCGAGACCTGGGTGTCCGGATCTGTATGAGGAGACGCCCTTTCCCCCGGGGCCGGTTCAGGGAGGAGCGTTTGGGCGTCCAGGCCTGAAAAGGCCCCGTTCATCTCAAGGCGGGATAAACCGTCCTGCCGGGTGATCCGCAGATCGCCCAGGATGCTCCCTCCCATGGCATCCAACTGGAAGCGGTCCAGGGCAGGGAGGGAGTCGGCCAATCGGAACTGCATCTCGCCGTGGCGCAATTCAAGGGGAAACGGGCCTCCCTTTAAGGTTGCCGATTCAAACGAGAGGGCAGGGGGCCCGGACATGGATCCGCCCAGGTCTTCCACCAGCCGGCGGACCAGGGCATTGCCGGGTCCGGATGGCAGCGCTGGAGCCCTTGAGGGACGGAGGACCTTCTGGGAGAGAGGCGCAGATCCTGATCCGGGCCTGTCCTTCTCTTCCCCTTCAAATTGAAGGCCGTAGGTCTTGGTCAGATGGATATGGCTGGTCAGCCCTTGAATGTGGGCCTGCTGTGCAGTCACATCGAGGCCAACGCTCTCTATGGACACACGGGCCGATATCCGCTTTCCCCCGTTGAGTTCGACCCCGAGGCCGGCATTGAGGGGTCCGGTCAGGGCGAGGCCGGGCGTAAAGGGGGCCAGAGACGGACCCAGGGTGGTCCGAAGACCTGCAGTGAGGGTGCCGTCCAGGTGCCTCAGAAGGGTGCGAAGGGTCGGCGGATCCTCCAGATTCAGGAGACGGCCCAGCCTGTTGAGAGAAATATGGAGGTCCTGATCGATGCTTAGGGGGTCGATATGGAGGGCCTCTTTGATCTGAAGCGACGACAGGTCCCGGCTATCGGCCCTGAAGGAAAAGGTCGCCGAGAGGGGCGGTTCGAAGGCTTTTGAACCGGGGATCTGCGAGATGGCGTCAACGTCCAGGTTCCCCTCCAGGAGAACGGATTGGAGCCCGGCCGAAGCAATGACGGTCAGGGGAGAGACGGAACGGATGCCGTGGGCCGACAGGGACGCCCCCCCCTTCATGGGGAGATCCAGGCCCACATTCTTCAGGCCGGCCTTTAGTTCGACGCTGTTTATGAAGCCCAGGGCCTCAAGGCGACGGGCTAAGGAAAGCCCCCGGTCGGAGAAGGTCTTCAGCTCTCCCTGCGTGGGCCGCCGGCCCTCAAGGCGCCAGTCCACATCCAGGGCCCCTGCAAAGCTTCCTTTGGGCTTTACCGAGGCCGGGATCAGGGCGCCGGCCGCATCCAAATCGAGTCTGACGCGTCCGTTGGCCCGGAGGGCCTTTGCCCCGAGGGCATCGGCCTCTACCTTGATCTGCATATCGAGCAGACGGCCGAGGCGGATGGCTGCCTCCATTCCTCCCACGTCGGCCATAAGGGGCGTTAGGCTCTCAATATCCAGATCCTCGATCTGTGCCTCCAGGTGCATGCCGCCCTGGATCGGTTGTTTGGAAATGGGATCGATACGAGGGAAGGGGGATTCAACGGCCGTTTGGGCAGAGAGTTTCATCAATGGGGGGCGGTCCTGCATGAGGATGGAGGCGTTCAGGTCATGATGCATGTCGGGGATGGAGGCCAGGCCCGGAGCGTCTATCCGGGCAATCGTAACCGATTCCGTAAGACCGATGGTCCCTGCCATGCCCAGCAGGGCCTTGGAAGATCGGACCAGGTCTTGCATTGTTACATGGACGTCCGTGGCTTTCAATCCGTGGACGTGGACGGGTTGGGCCCCTGTCAGGCTGAGGTCCTGGATCTCCAGATCTGCGCGCATATCGATGGATAGGGGAAATTGGTCCTGAAGCCGGACATCCGCCCCGGACATGCGGAGGCCCATCCCCTCCACGGAGAGGCCGTTCTCGGCGTGGGCCAGTCTCAGGCCCGGGAGGTCCACCCTGAGGCCCTTCACCGCAACATGGACCGCCCCGGCAGGGAGGATCCCGTTCAGGCGCACCTGCTCGACAAAGACACCCTGAGGATCCTTCGGGGACCACCCGCTCGTGACGTCCACGGGGAGGAACGGACCTGCAAGTTCTGCCATCTCTTTCAGGTCCACGGCCACGGCGTCCACGGAGAGATCGGCATCTACCCCGGAAGGATCCGCCTGACAGACTCGGCCCTCCCATTGGAGGCGGGTCTTCTCCTGAATCCGGAGTTTCCCTTTGGTAATCGTCGCTTCCTTTTTTCCCGGCGTCACGGTCCCTGTTTGTGAAAACCGGAGGGCCACAGGCCCGACGCGGCGTTCCTTGAGGGGGCCGCCCGCAACCCCCAGCCGGTCCCCTGAAAGCGTCATGTCATAGGCGATCTCGTTCCCGGAATCCAGGCGGGCCTGTGCGCCAAAATC
>JAWOIH010000004.1:0-2503 GCA_046484725.1 Candidatus Desulfacyla sp.
CTCGAGCGCTTCATCACCCATGGCGGTCTCTACATCGGTTCCTGCGCAGGGGCCTACCTCCCGCTTCATTCCTCCAAAGAACATCTCAACCTGTTTAATTTTGTCCCTGCAAAAATCGGCAACCTGACCCGGACCCTCCCTGAAGCCCGGGGCCTGAGGGAGAAATTCTGCACGGCCTATGGGTGCGCCTATGTCTTCCATCCGGTAAGGGAGGCGGTCCGGCTTACCACCAACGGATTCGCCCCCTTTAAAAAGGCCCCCTCCCTTGATGCCCCCCTCTACGGCGGTCCCCCCTTGATCGCCGGAGGATCCGCCCAGGTCCTGGCCACCTACAGCGGCTTTACGGAAAAGACGGTGTTTCTGGTGGATAAGAAGCTCGCATCCGATACGCTATTGGGGAAGGCCGCGGTGCTTCGCCAGAAGATGGGCCAAGGATATCTCCACCTGTATGGGCCCCACTTTGAACATCCCCGTTTCACCGTGGCCAATCAGCTCCTGACGGATGCCATGCTCTATGATCTGAGGCCGGACCCGGTTCAGATCCATGAGACGATAGCCTCTGAAGAGATTATCTCCGGCGAGGCGTGCCGGAATCTGCTGAAGGACATCAAGAGAGAGATCAGCAACGCGCGGATTGTTGCGGTCGGCTTGGAGACCCTCCCGGTTCAATGGACGATCGGGAACAAGGTATATGAGACGGCCAAGATAAGAGAATTTATTGAGCCGGTCTGGCAGAGGATAAAGCGCCTTGAGAAGCTGAACCGAATGCGCCTGCTGCCGGGACAGGCCGGTCGATTGTTGCAGGTTGCATCAGAGACGACAGCGCTTCTGCGCGAGGTGAAAAGGGATCTCAAGAGCGGCATAGACACGCTTTATAAGGCGAAAAACCTTTTTGAGAGACTCAACCGCACTTCCACGCTTTTTCTGGAGATCTATTTCAGGACAAAACGGATGGGGAATTCGGGGATTTAGGGATTCAGGGATTTAGGAATTGAGGGATTGAAGGATTGAGGGATGGGCAACAACTCCTATGTTCGGACTTTTTGCGAGACCATCAAAGCCGGGTACGTTTAAGGAGATGCATTTATCGTTCACCATGAGACGGCAGGAGAAACCGTTGAGGAATTTATTACGAGTCAAAAGGCAGGGTTTCATGAGCAGAACGTCTTTCGCGTTCGCGTGCGCTCTTTTTCTCTCCATTCCCTTCATGGGTTCGACCCGGGCAGGCGCAGTTACCGTAGAGGTACCTCGTGATTCCTCCGGATGGTTCGTGGACTTGAACCGCTTTTCAGAATCCGCGCACAAAAACTTCACCTGTGAGGCCTGCCACGGCGACATGAGCGACCAGGGGCAAAAACATCCGGACACCCGGGATACAACGCGTCTCAAAAGCGAAGCCACCCGCATTTATGACTACCAGCGGTGCAGGACCTGCCACCGCGAATCGTATGAAAGATACCTTCGGGGCGCCCATGCCAAGGCCCTCACAGAAGAGAAAAGGACCCCCGGATCCGAAGGATCTCTTTCTGATCGGCTGAAGGCCCCCACTTGCGGGGAGTGTCATTCCGCTCACTATGACAGATCGCATCTATCGAGGGGAGCCACGGGGCAGGCAATGACAGATACCTGCGGCGTCTGCCATCCGGAACAGAAGGCCACTTACCTGGAGAATTATCACGGCAAGGTCGCCGTCCATCTGCGCGACGAGGCATCGGCCTACTGTACGGACTGCCACGGGGCCCATGAGTGTATTTCCCTGAAAGACAGAAAGGCGGCCCTTGCGGCCTGCCAGCGGTGTCATCCCGAGGCCGGGGAAAAATTCTCCCAGTTCGTGATCCACCCGACCACGGAAGGCCTGGCCCGGGACAATAAGGAAAAACAGAAACACGTGACCATCATAAAGATCGTCACACTCATTATGACGATCATGGTCATCCTGGTGGTGGGTTTCTTCTATGGCCACAGCTTCCTGTGGCTCTTGAGAGAAATTCATGAAAAACTGAGGAAACATTGAGCAAGTGCCTAAAGTGAGCTAAAGCGCCTAGAGTTGCGGGGGCACTTGTGAAGAGGTGTGTATCATGTCGGAAGAGAAGTCCCAAGAGGCGGTGTTCATACGGTTTTCCGTGTTGCAGAGGTTCCTCCATATTATTGTCATGGTGGGTTTCACGGGGCTCGCGGTCACCGGCTTTTCGCTGAAATTCAGCGCCCAGTGGTGGGCCGGCGGCTTTGTGTGGCTGATCGGCGGCGCAGGACATCTGGCCTATCTCCACCGCTTCTTCGCCGTCATTACCTATGGCTGCGTCATGGTCCACATCCTCTGGCTGGTGTATTATAAGCTGGTCCTCAAGGGAAGCCTCACCGGTCCCCAATCCCTTTTCCCGAGGATCAAAGACATCAAAGATCTCTTTGGGCATATGCGGTACTTTTTCGGCAAGGGGAGGCTTCCATCGTTCAACCGGTTTACCTACTGGGAAAAATTCGACTACCTGGCCATCTTTCTGGG
>JAWOIH010000033.1:0-17158 GCA_046484725.1 Candidatus Desulfacyla sp.
CAGGCGCAAGGCGCGTACCGCATCGACGCGCTTCAGTGCTTCGGGCATTCGGCGCAGTTCATTGGGAGGGCAGTCTCCCAGCCATAAACACCATCGCTCAATCCCGTTGATGAACTCATTGGACCCTATCCAGCGGCGGAACCATTTTTCCGCACCGGGCTCCATCTCCAGGAAAGCCTCTTTTGCCTCAGGGGTGAAGAGATAGTTTCCCCCATCGATGGGTTTGTTTCCGATCCCGATCATGGGGACAGGGCAAATCGGTCTGGAGCGGTTTTGAAGCACAACAGTGGGCCCATCCACCAGATAGGGATTGATGTTTTTCGCCTTAACAGCGTGCGGCTCGCTCTTCGGCGTATCATAGTCGAACAGCCACCGCTCGGATACCTCTTGCAGCCCGAAGCCGATGATGACGCAGTGGACAGCCGCCTTGCCGCGTGCCTCGCTGCTCCACTGAAAGGTCCGGTGGGCAAAATGGATCCGGATCCCCTGCCGAAAGAGTTCAGGCCACAGGACCCCCACCTGTTCCCCCTGGGTGATGGAATTGGTGGAGACAAAAGCGGCCCGAATGGCCGGATTGTCAGTCATATACTCTGCCGCTTTCTGATACCAGCAGGCCACATAGTCCAGAACCCCCGCGCCTTTGACGCCCTGAAAAACCGCGGCCACTTCCTCGCGCTGGTCGCTATTGAGGAACTTGGAACCGATGAACGGCGGATTTCCCAGGAGGTACGACAGTCTTTCCGGCGTCACCACATCCCGCCAGTCCATGCCAAGGGCATTGCCGTGGACAATGTGGGGGGCCTTTTTCAAGGGCAGACGGGCGAAGTACATGCCGAATTCTTTGGACGTTTCGATATTCATCTGGTGGTCGGTGAGCCAGAGGGCCACCTCCGCAATACGCGCCGGCCATTCCTCGATTTCGATGCCGTGGAACTGATCCACATTCACGCCGATCAACTGGAACACATCGAGCATGAGCTGATCGTGCTGTCGCACGTGGCGCAGCACCTCCAACTCGAGAAGGCGCAGTTCACGGTAGGCGATGACCAGGAAATTGCCGCAGCCGCAGGCCGGGTCGAAGAAGTGGAGGTGGCAGAGTTTTTTCAGAAACGCAAACAGTTTGTTTCGGTTGCCTTTGATCCTGTGAAACTCGGCCCACAGGTCATCCAGAAAAAGAGACCGGATCAATTTGAGGATGTTGGTCTCGCTGGTATAGTGGGCGCCCAGGTTGCGTCGGGCCTTGGCGTCCATGATGGACTGGAACAGCGAGCCGAAGACCGCCGGAGAAATGCGGCTCCAGTCCAGAGCACAGCATTCCAGCAGGGCCTCCCGCATGGTGCTGTTGAAGGAAGCGATGGGAAGCGTTTCCGCAAAGAGATGGCCGTTGACATAAGGGAAAGCCGTCAGTTGGTCGTCAAGGGTTTTCAGGCGTCTGTCTCGCGGGGTGTCCAGCACCTGAAAAAACTGCGCCAGGTGCATTCCCAGGTCGGAACCATCCTCTGCGGTTCGCTGTTCCAGATAGTCCCGGAACTGCTGCCTTTCAAAGAGGGCGGTATCGTCGGCAAATAGGCAGAAGAGCAAACGCACCAGGAGCACTTCCAGCGGGTGCCCTTCGTAGCCCGACGCCATGAGGAGATCGTGCAGCCGACCCAGTTTTTCAGCAGCCTGGACGTTGACGGGGTCCTCCCTGCCGAAACTACGGGATTGATACCCGGCAACAAACCCAAACAACTGGAGGTTGTTATGGAGATCGGAGAGCGGAAATTCGTGTTGCTGATCTTGATCGAGATCATAGAGGCGAAACCGGGCGAAGTCGGAAACCAGAACATAACGGGGGAGATCCCGGTCTTTTATGCCCGGGAAATAGTCGAAGGCCTGCCGAAATGCCCGGTCCAGGTCTCTCCCTCTCGACTTGTGTTCTACCAGAAGCATCCCTTTCCAGAGAAGGTCGATAAAACCGCCTCGTCCGTCTGCTTTGTTCACAGGCACTTCAAAGGAGGCCACCCGGCGACGGTGGATGCCGAACACATGAAAGAAGGCGTCCCAGAAACTCTTGGCCTCCGCATCCTCAGAGCACTCCTCGGACCATTCACGGGTAAAGGCCATGGCGCGGTCGCGGATTTCATTCCAGGAAAGGGGCATCACCGCCTCCGTTGGACATATTTTGTTGTTGCGGGGGCAAGGCGAGAGGTTCGCTTTTTCTCAGCCAGCCACTGGCGCAGAAAAGATATAAAACGCGCTCCCTTAAGTCAACGACATTCGCTCAGCCTCTTTGGTCGTTGCCTCCCCCGATCGCAAGTCTGGATCCGGTTGACAAATGTCTCCAAATTCACCCAAATCAACCCCATGGCCGATCACGACAACAGCTACAAGCTTCTCTTTTCCCATGCGGAGATGGTCCGGGATCTCCTTAGCCGGCCGGTCTGAGGCGGGCGTTTACGGTATGGTTCAAGCGGGTATTTTTTGCGACTCGAACAGACAAACTCAAAGCGCCTGGATTGCAGGAACTGACGCAGGTGCGTGCCATGCTGGCTGAAAGAGTTGAAGAATAGAAAGAGGAATGGAAGCGGCAGGGCCTGAAGGAAGACCGCATGGAAGGCCAAGTGAATATCCTTCTAAAGGAACTGGAGTTTAAATTCGGAAAGCTGATCTTAAATGATCGAGAGAGGGTTCGATCAGCCGACAGCGACACCCTTTTGAAATGGAGTGAGCGGATTCTCACGGCCAACACACTGGATGAAATTCTCAGGCCGTGAGTTTGTCAAAATGCAATCAAGGGTTTCAACTTCCCGGGTTCCCGAATCGTCCGCCATGATCACCACGCCGGAGACACTCCCCGTGGACTACCCTTCCGGTGACCCGATGATCCGCATGGTCAAGACCTGACTCGCCGTGCTGCCGATGCCGCCCACCACAACAATGTTCTGGTCCCGCTGAACGGCCACGGCCTCGCCCCAGTCATCTCCCGTACCCAGGTTGTAGGCTGCGACACCGGCTTCCCCGAAGTCCTCGTCCGGCACGCCGTTGGCATCATAACGCAGAACCAGGGCGTCATAGTCCGTGCCGTTGTGGGTGTTGCCCACCACCACGATTTTGCCTTCCTGTTGCAAGGCCATTCTTCGACCATTGTCGTTTCCCGTGCCGCCGTCATAGACCACCACCCCTTGTGTACCAAATTCGGGATCCAGCGACCCGTCGGCCGTGTATCGAAGGACGATCACATCCAGGTCGGTCCCGTTGCTGGTGCTCCCGGACACCACGATCTTTCCATCCTCCTGTATGACGACTCCCCGGGCCCCGGCATTTCCATGCCCCCCGTCGAATCGGACGCTCCCCTCCGTGCCGAACGAGGGATCGAGGGACCCATCGGCGGTGTACCTGGCGGTCAGGACCTCAAACCCTGCATCCGTGCTCGAGTAGCCGGTCACCACAATCTTTCCATCCGTCTGAAGGGCCATGTCCCGGAAGCCGTCGTTCCCCTTTGTCCCCGGGTAAAACGCCACCCCTTCGATCCCGAAAGAGGTGTCCCGCTCGCCGGCCGCATCCAGTTTCAGAATCAGAGCGAGGGACGTTCCATCGCCGGAACTTCGGGCGGCCACCAGGATGCTGCCGTCCTTCTGAACCGCAATGGCCCGGCCATAATCATCGCGGCCGTTGACATCGAAAAGAACAATGCCGTCCCCGCCAAAGGTTTCGTCCAGGGTCCCGTTCCCATTCAGCTGCATGATCAGCACGTCCACATCCGTGCCGTTGTGCACATATCCGGTCAGGGTGATCCGGCCGTTCACATCCACCGAAATGAACCGGCCGCAGTCGTTGCCGTTGCCGCTGTCGTAGGTGAACACGCCCCCGGTCCCGAAACCCGTGTCCAGGGTCCCGTCCGGGTTGTATCGCAACACCGCCACGTCCGAGTCCGTCCCGTTCGATACCCCTGTCGAAACCAGAATTTTGCCGTCCAGTTGTATGGCCGCACCCATATAGGAATCCTTGTTCCACCCCTCGTACAGGGCGTATCCTTCCTTGTTGAACGTCGAATCCAGGTCGCCCTGCTGTTTTCCGCCGGGAGTGGGACTGGATAAGGATGAACTACATGCAGAAACGACACACACGAGAACGATAAGCAGCATTTTCTTCATCATGACATCTCCTTTGCATCATGTACGGACACCTTCAGAATATACCCGCCGTTTTCAATTTCCTATAGCATAAAAGCCTTCCTCTGTCGCCATTTTTGTCGCGTCTCGGAACGGCCTCTTTTTGCGATCCGCGTTCAGGTATTGGCGTGCTCTCACCCGGATGTAAAAGCGTGGTCCTCGTCACAGTACATCGTAAGGATGACCGCACGCACCGAAGGCGCTTCCTGGGAGATGCGCAGGGTAGGTAGCCTTCACACCATCCAGACACGGCATGCCGATATCCGTCAATACGACGTCGGGCCTGAGCCTTTTTGTCATGAGATAGGGAATAACAGGCAGGATTTCATGAAATGTTTCCGTGTAAATCAGGCGCCTTTTTGCGCCTGTTCTGCAGAGAGAGGGGGGAATATGGAGTCTTGACGCACGGAGAGCCGGAGCGTCTCAAACAATGGGTTCTTAAGCTGGAGCTTGGGCATCCAAATATGGGAGGGGAGCTTGTAAACCAGGATATGGGTCTCGCTTGGCAGGCAGTCACCGGGCAGGAAGAAGGAATGTGCGGTCAGGGTCAATTTCGGCTCAGGCCAGCGGCAGTCCGGACGGATTGCACGCTGAAATCTTGTGAACGATCTTCGCTTTGACAAGCAGGTCGAACGCCTTGCGGTTGGTGGGACCGGTGTGTTGTTCATTGAGCCGGCTATATTTGATCTGTTCACCCGCGAGTTCTGCATCAGTCGCAGTTGCCAATCGAAAGATATGAACTCAGGTTTCGCACCCTTCGTTGTGTGTGGCTGGCCGCCCTACGAATTTGCCTCCGGCCCGTTTTTCTTCTCTCTGGCCCCAGTCCTCTGGAGACCTTCCATCCGCCTTCGGATTTCCTGTTCAAACCCCCTCTGTGTGGGCCGGTAAAAGACCCGGTTGCCCAGGTTCTCAGGGAGATAGTCCTGATTGACCCAGGCCCCCGGATAGTTGTGGGGATAGCGATACCCCCGGCTGTAGCCCAGCTTCTTCATCAGCCGGGTCGGGGCATTTCGAATGTGAAAGGGAACCGGCTGCGACCCGGATTGCCGGATCTCCTCCTTGACAGACTTCTCCGTCAGATACAGGGCATTGCTCTTGGGGGCCGAGGCCAGATAAACAGCCGCCTCGGCCAGGGCCAGTTCCGCCTCCGGAGGGCCCACCTTTTGCCAGGCCTCAAAGGCGGCCAGGGTCATGGGGAGGGCATGGGGATCGGCCAGACCCACATCCTCAGATGCAAATCGGATCATCCGCCGGCAGATGAAGAGCGGGTCTTCGCCTGCCATCAGCATCCGGTAGAGCCAGTAGACCGAGGCCTGGGGGTCACTCCCTCGAAGGCTCTTGTGAAAAGCGGAGATGGTATCGTAATGGTATTCGCCGTCCCTGTCATAGGGGAGGGCCTTCCGGTCCAGGGCCTTTTCAATACCCTCCAGATCCAGGCTGACGGAGGCGTCCGGCCCTGCCTCCATGGCAAAGGATACCGCTGATTCCAGGTTGTTGAGGGCCACCCGTGCATCCCCCTGGGCCAGTTCAATGAGGTAGTCCATGGCCTCAGGCGCAACCTCGACATTCAGGTTTCCCAGACCTCGGGCCTTGTCTGAAACAGCCCGCTGAAGGAGGGTCCCGAGATCGTTTCTGTCGAGCGGGTGAAGAACGATGACCCTGGCCCTGGAGAGGAGGGGCGGGATCACCTCAAAGGATGGGTTCTGGGTGGTAGCGCCGATGAGAATGATGAGCCCGCTTTCCACATGAGGGAGAAAGGCGTCCTGCTGGGCCTTGTTGAACCGGTGGATCTCATCCACAAAGAGGACTGTCGGTCTGCTGGACAAGGCCCTTTCCGCCTCGGCCTCTAAGACGACCTGCCGCAGCTCCTTCAGGCCGGAGGTGACCGCAGAGAAGGCGCGGAAGGGGCATTGAGCGGCCTCTCCCATGAGCCTCGCCAGGGTGGTCTTGCCTGAACCGGGAGGGCCCCAGAAGATGACTGAAAATATGCGGCCGCTTTTCAGCGCCCTGCTCAAAAAGGCCCCCGGACCCACGAGGTGTCCCTGCCCCACCATCTCGTCCAGGCTCTTGGGCCGCATTCTTTCGGCCAGCGGCGTCGCCGGGGAATCGAAATCCTTGCTCATTCAGGCCCCCCCCTCTCTCCCATCAGTCCGGCCACCTGCGACACGAACCTGTCCACATCCAAGGGTCTGCCCACGGTCAGATCCGCGCCCGTTTTCCCCCCTGTCACCCGCGAGGCGGATGCCGGCCGTGGACTGATGAGGACAACGGGAGTACCCGGCCGCAGTTCTTTCATCCGGCCAATGATCCTGCCCGTGTCTGTGCGAAATGCCTCCCGATCTGCTATGATCAGGTCCACAGGGGTATCTTTCAGGAGTCTGAGGCCCTCCCTGGATGACGAGGACACGGTAATGCCGGCGCATCTGTCTGCAAACAGGGTGTATAATATGTCCGCCAGGGCCCCTTCCTCTCCGATAATGAGAATATGCGAATCCCTGAGCCCTTTTCCGGGGGACTCGGTCTTTAGGAGGGATGAGACATCCCGGGCCAGAGGGAGTTTGACAATGAAGGTGCTGCCCCTCCCCTCCTGACTGATGACGCTGAGCTCTCCCTGATGCCGGTCAATGATGGCATGGCTGAGGCTCAGGCCAAGTCCCCTCCAGGTTCCATCTTTGGTGGTGAAAAAGGGATTAAAGGCCTTTCCGACGATCGCTTCGGGCATTCCCACCCCGTTGTCCTGAATATAAACATGGGCAAAACCGGAATGCTCCTCGGTCGTCAGATACACATCTCCCCCGTCCGGGAGGGCCTCGACGGCGTTCAGGATAAGGTTTTCAAACACATCCCGCAGCTCCCGGCCGCAACCATAGACCCTGGAGGCGGCCCTCGAAAAGGTATGGATCGTGACGGGATCCGGATCGGGGCGGGATCCTTTGTTTGCCCCCGGACAGGCGATGTCAACGGCTGTCTCGATAAGCCCCTTCAGGTCCACGAGGGTCAGTTCCGATGGGTCATATTCGGTTTTGGCCAGACAGCGAAGGCGCTGCGACAGGAGCGCCTCCTTTTCTCTGATCGCCTCCATTCCTGCAAGGGCTCTCAGGGCGCCATCCTCGTAAACGCCCGGTCCTTGATCCCGGGCCACGCCCTCCCGGAGCTTGCTGTTGTACAGGTCCACTTCCTGCCTGAACCCGGAGGCCATCCTTAAAAGGGTCTCCGCCTTTGCGGATTCCGTGCGCCGTCTTTCCAGCGCCTTCCTCTGATCCAGGGAGATGATATGGAACAGAAAGGCCGCTTTGCCCTGGTACAACGTCTTGCCTATCCGGAGTTCGGCGGACACGGTTTGCCCGCTTTTGGTTTTCAGAGAGGTTTTATGCGGATGCCATGGGGATTGGCGAACCCCGGTCTTTCTCCGATAAAGGGAAAGCGCAGAGGAGACCGAATCGGAACCCAGCAGATCCGAAACCTCCAGAGACATCAGCTCGTTCCGGGTGTACCCTGTCTCTCTGCACGCACCACTATTGGCGAAGAGGATCTTTTCCTGCCGAACGAGGATGAGACTGCCAGGAACATGGTCCAACAGCTTCCAGGTGTTCCGAAGCTCTCTCTTTAGGCCCCCGGCCTCCTTTTGAAGTCCGGCGATCTTTTCCCTTAACCCACGATTTTCTTCTCTGATCCTGTGGCCCCAGCCCGTTGAAGGGTATTGCGGGTCGCCGCTCATCCATACATTCCTTCAAATTGGGGCGGCAACAAGAAATGAATCTCACTGCGGAAACACAGAGGTCGCAGAGGAACCCGCTTTCCGTTGCGTCCTCCGCGCCTTTGCGGTGTAAACAAGGATCATCATGCCCATTGCCGCAATTTATTCAGGTAGTGCCGTTTAACTTACATCAGATTGATATTGGCGGCAATACCGAAGTGGAATGAAGATGTGAATCGTGGATGGCGTGAATAGAGATGAAAACCTGGGGGCCTGTAACCGGTAAGCTCCATGTTGGGAAGGCGCCGCATTGTAGAATAAATACGGCGCATCCCCCTTGCCAACGCATGGTAACGATTGCTGCTTCTCTCACAAGACCTATGGCCTGGAGATCTCATTGAATCTGCTGGGAAATAGGACTGACCTTCCCCATGCTCTTGGGAACGCCCTCATAAGGCGTCCACCCTTTCGATTTAAAGGCCTTTGGATCCCGCATCTCCTTCAGTATCTCGATGCTGTCCTTCATCCCTTTATACAGTCGGGACATCTCCAGGGCCATGCCTGCTATCTGGGCTACGGCCTGGACAAAATTCACCTCTTCCAGCGTGGCCTCCCAAGGCGTGCCCGAGTAAACCCTCAAGACGCCGACAGGTTTTTCCCTGACAACGATCGGCACTGAAAGGATCGACGTAATCCCCTCCTTTTTGGCCGCTTCCGGGTATTGAATGCGGGGATCATCCGTCACATCCGAAATCGCAACAGGACCGTCTTTCAAAGAACCGGCGATGGAACGCATGGCGCTGAGCGGGCCTTTGTTTAGATACTCGTCGCTCAGTCCCATGGATGCCGCTACCTCCAGTTCGTGGGTTTTGCGATTGAACAGAAACAGGGCACAGCCTTTCATCTCCAGTGCGCTCTTCACCGCATCCACAATCAGCAAGGTAGTTTCTTCAGGGTCCCTGGACAGCACGCAGCCATGCGTCACCTTCAAAAGGGTCTCGTAGTTCATGATCTCATTTTTCATGGTGTCCTCCTTTCGATGAGGTTGCAAATGGTTTTTTGCTACAACCCCGCCATACCCACTGATTACCCTTTCATGGCCGGCAGGGGATTACCCAAGGGCTACAGGCATAGACTCTTCTCAGGTGCAATCTGGCTTGCGTTTTCTCCTGTAAACAGAATGGGAACCGTGGCGGTTTTCAAGTGGCGCAGGTTTTCCTGAAACGTGTCCCTCCCAAAGGGATCGATATGTTTCAAACACCCCGTATGGATGATGACCCTGTAGACGCCGCCTGCGGTCTTTTTCAACATATTGAGGAGTTCCCATGCCGAGGATCCATCAAAATCCCCCATCAGTTTCAAATGGAGATTGTCACTGTTCCGATGAACAAAGATCCGAAAATTGGCTGCCATCACAGAGACTCCTTTTTTTGCTGCATACCGCATTCCGATCCATTATCTGTAAAAACCTCATATTCTATCGTGCAGGGGATCAACCTGTCCCTGTACCCCATCATTGAATATGGCCCCCGGCGAACACCGTTCACGGCCTTTAACGGCCTCTCTGATGGCCATTTTCAGTTCGTTGAAATCTGAACTCCTGCATATGCACGGCTCGGCCGCCATCGGGTTCACATGCGGCCTGGCCGCCGCATAGATCGTGGACAGAATAACCGGCAAATCATCGTAGGCACTCCTTATATCCTGGCAAAGGCTCAGACCGTCATTCTCGCCGGGCGACATATCCAGCACCACCAGGTCAGGTCTCTTCTTCTCGATCAGTTCCATCAACCCTGGTCCGCCCTCTTTTGTGATCACCTCATAGCCTTCCTCGGTAAGCTCATCGGTATAGAGGAGCCGGATGGCCGTGTCGTCGTCATTGACAACCAGAATCCTGTTCATAGGTTCCTCCCGTCGAATGCGTTTAACCGGTTTTATGGATGGGCGCTATTCATCCTGACCTTCTTCATTGACGTCTTAACGCCGCGACCTTTTCAACCTCTCCGTTCTTTCCCCTGGCAGTACGGTCGCCAGGCGCAATTCAGCTGGTCGCAATCCGCATTGCCCTTCAAAAAACAATCAAAGTTGCCCTCGGATCGCTGGATGCTCCGGATCAAGGTTATGATATCCAAATGATTGCTTGCCTTTTCATTCTTGACATGAATCGATGATTCGGTCATGGGTTCGGACCTGACGGTTTTTCCAGAATCGTTCATCATCTGATCTCTACTCATCGGGATTCCCTCCGCAATTTCAGGGCGCACATCCTCAGCAGGATGCACAGCTTTCAAAGATCCGCCTGGATCCTTGAGCGCTTTGGTAGAAATATGAATAATTTCAATTAGGTTGTCAATAGTGGGGAAGGTTCAATTGAATAGGGAAAAAACCTAAAAAAAAGGGAATTTATCCCGGGTCCGACCGGGAAAAACCTTGAAGCAGGGCTGGTCACTCTTTCCAGAGATCCACGTCGATCAGCCCCAGTTTTGCGGAATAGCGGATCAGATCCATGGAGCTGTGAAGGCCGAGTTTGTTCATGATGTTGGTCCGGTGGTTTTCCACGGTCTTGGGGCTGATGAAGAGCTTCTCAGCGATGGCCGTTCTCGAAAGCCCTTCAGCCAGGAAACGCATCACCTCCTGCTCTCTGGGGCTCAACGTGCCGTAGCCGGCATCTGAAATTTTTTCATCTTTCGCCGGAGACTCCATCAGCTTTTTAACCACCTGCTGGGACACGGAACTGTCCAAAAAATAGTCGCCCCTCAAGACATATTCAATCCCTTTAAGAAGCCTTTCGGCAGCGGATTCCTTGACCACATATCCGGTGGCCCCGGCCTGAAACGCCTCGGCAATATGATCGATCTTGGAGTGCATGCTGACGATCAGGACCCGCATATCCGGCAGGAGGGTCCGTATGTCCCGAGTCAGCTGAATGCCGTTCTGATCAGGGAGGGAGATGTCGAGCAATACCAGCTCCGGCCTCAGTTTCTTTGCCATTCGGAGCCCTTCACGGGCAGTTCCCGCCTCTCCGATCACCTTAAAACGGGCGTCGCGTCCGATAATGGCCTTCAGACCCTCCCTGAAAAGGGGATGGTCGTCAATGATCAGGATGGATGTCTTCTCAGACACCGGCCTTCTCCTTTAACGGAATTTCGATACGAATTTTCGTGCCCTCCATGAGGCGTGACTGGATCCTCAAATTACCGTCAAGCAGGCTGACCCGCTCTTCCATGCTTCCGAGTCCCATCCGTTTTTCACTGGATGCCTTGAGCAGACTCCCCTCCACATCAAACCCTTTTCCGTCGTCTTCGATGCGAAGAATCATATTGGGGTAAGATGCGACCAGCCGAATGATCACATGGTCGGCGTCGGCATGCTTCTTGATGTTGTTGAGGCCTTCTTGAAACAGACGGTACAGATTAATCTCAATATCGGGGTCCACCCTTAGATCATCCATTCCTGCGGCCTGAAAATCGATCTTCAGCCCGGTATTTTCAGAGAAATCTTCGCAAAGGTGAAAGACCGCCTGGGCAAGCCCGAGCTGATCCAGAACCGGAGGACGCAAATCATATGCCAGCTCGCGCACCGCAGTGATCGTTCCCTGGACGGTTTTAGACAATCTGGCCAACCGCTGGCTGATTTCGAGCGATACATCGGAATACCCATCGAAGAGGGTTTCACACCCGATTCTGATGAGGGAAAGCTCTTGACCTACGTGATCGTGAAGATATTGGGAGATCCTCTGCCGTTCATCCTCGTGGGCCTTCAAGAGCTGCTGGCTGAGGGTGTGAATACGTGCTTCAGCCATTTTCTGTCTGGTAATATCCCTTCCGATCTGGATGAAGCCCTCCACCTCGCCCGTCTCATTCTTCAGAGGAACGCAGTAGGTATCCCAGTAGGTCTCTGTGTCGATCCCTTTTATCCTAGGATGATACATGACGGCACTTTCAGTCTGTCCGGTTTCTCGAGCCATTGAGGTGGCGCATCCTTCGCAGGGGGTATTCCTTCCCACAAAAACCTCATGACAGGTCCGGCCCACCAGGTCTTCCGGGGACATGCCGTGAACCAGAACCGTTGTCTTGTTCCCCCAGATGATTTTCATGTCCCTGTCCACATATCGGATCCTGTCCAGAGAGGCATCCAGGATGGCACGCTTCTCTGCCTCGCTCGAGCGGAGCGCTAGCTCGGCACGCTTCCGCCGCACAGCCTCGGTTTCCAGTTCCCTGACCCTCTGTGCCAATTCCTCATAGGTCGGCGTATCGGCCACGGCCGTGTCCTCCATATATAAGACAGGTTCAAGGTTCAGAGGTTCAAGGGTTATCCGTTCCGGGCCATAGGCTGCAGTCCATTCGAGATTGGACGTTCAATGTTAGATGTTCATTATTCATCCACATCCCCCATTCCCTGCGGACCAAAACCTCTTCTGGCCGGAAGCCAATGCACCCACTCCAAAGCTCATCCGCTCAACAGCTTATCCCCTCAACAGCTTAACAGCTCATCCCCTTATCCGTTCTTCCGCTTTGCGCTTCAATCCGCCGGCCGGATCCTGCACGGGATCCCCTTGAGATTGGGGGTGCCGAATTCCCTCCCCAATTCCCTTACAGAGGTGAGGATGTTGAAATTGGACCGGGTCCAAGTATCCTTCGAGGTGATATCCTCCTCTGGAAACCACCAGCCATAGGCGGCATTCACCACATTCTGATGGACCCCCTCGGCCAGACGCGCCACCTGGGTGATGCACCCCTGCCGGGTCTCGATCACCACCCGGTCTCCTTCATGAATGTGGAATGTTGAGGCGGTTTGCGGGTGGACTTCAACCACCGGGTCAGGGCTCCTTTTTCTGAGGCTCTCCACCCACCGGTAGGAGGAATGCATGTAGAAGGGATCCTTGGCGCTGGTCAACACCAGGGGGTAGTCCGGATCGTCCACCGGCAATGCCGGAGATTCCGGCAGGGCCCGGAGCCCGAACTTCTCTGCGGTGCTCAGAGAGAGTTCCACCTTGCCGGTCGGCGTGCTGAAGCCGCGGGATTCGTATTTCTTAAATCTCTCCCCCCCTTTCAGATACCCCTGCTCCGCAAACTGGCGGTAGCTGAAACCGCTTGGCCTGAGGAGGGCGTCCAGAAGCTCATCAGGGTCGTCAACCCAGTATTCCTCGGGCGTCATGGCCCCTCCCAGCGCATTGAGGATGCGGATGTCGGACCAGCACGCCTCCGGCGGATCGACCACCTTCGGTCTGGCCAGGATGTATCCGTGACCCAGTCCATAGTGGCCGATATCGTTGAACTCGAACTGGGTGGCTACCGGCAGGACCACATCGGCCAGGGATGCCGTCGGGGTCATGAATATGTCGGCCACTGCCATGAAATCCAGGTGACGAATGGCTTCGACGGTCATACGGCTGTCTGCGTAGGCCATGACCGGGTTGGAGCACTGGACATAGGCCCCCTTGATCGGATAGGGGAACCCTTCCAGTATGGCCTTTCTCAAAAATGCCGGGGGCACGGTCATGAGTTTGGGGATGGTGTGATGGGAAGTATGGATCATCTCCTTCCATTTATTGGGGAGGAGATCGGCCCGGACAAATTTCCCCAGGGGAAGGATGTTGGGTTCGTTCGCCTGAATATTGCCGCCCGGGACGTCCAGGTTCCCGCAGACAGCCATGAGGGAGATGAGAGACCTGGCCGTGTCAAAGGCGCTCGTATGCTGTTCAATGGCGTTTCCCCACTGGATGGCGGCCGGCCGGGAGCGGGCGTACAGCCGGGCGGCCTCCCGAATAAGGTCCGAAGGGACCCAGGTTGTTTCCGCTACTTTTTCAGGCGGATATCCCTTCACCTGCCGGGCCAGATCCTCAAACCCATGGGTCCAGGCCTCCACGAAGCCCTCATCAAAGAGCCGCTCTTCGATGATGACATTCAAAAATCCCAGGGCCAGGGCAGCGTCAGTGCCCGGTCTCAACTGGAGCCACAGGTCCGCCTTTTTTGCCAGTTCCGTCTGCCGCGGGTCCACCACGATCATCCGGGTGCCGTTCCTGAGCTGATCCAACAGGAGGCTGCAGATTTCGCCCTCCTCATTGGTGCTGGTCACATTGCTCCCCCACACCAGGGCCAGGCTGCTCTTCAAATGAAAATCGGCCACAGGATAGAACCCGCACGTATGGAGACCGGTCACCTCCCTCGGGGCATGGCACACGTCCTGGACCGACACCACATTGGGTGAGCCGAAGATATTGGCCAGCCGGATCAGCACAAAATGCTCGATCCCTTTGGGCATCCCCTGGCAGAAGGCCACCCCCCTGGCCCCATACGCTTCCTTGATCCGCTGGAAATTCTCGCGGATGGTCTCGATGGCCGCATCCCATGAAATGCGCTCCCATTTGCCTTCTCCCCGCCCGCCGGTCCGGCGGAGCGGGTGTTTAAGCCGGTCAGGGTGATTGAGCCGGCCGGGCGAGGCCAGACCCTTGGGGCAGACATAGCCCCGGTTCAGGAAACCGTCCGGATCCCCTTTGATTTTGACAATGACGTTATCCCTGACTCCTGCCAGCAGGGCGCACCCCCCATGGTCCATTCGTCCACAGTGGGTCTTTCTCCATTCAATATCGTCTTCCACTTCTTCCGCCTTCTTTCATGTTACCGCTTCTGGTTTCCCTGCCCCGTCCGTCACCGCGCTCGAAGCTGGAGCTTCCAGAAAACAGCGTTCCCAAGCCGGAGCTTGGGAACGAGGAGACAACTTTGGGCACTTTGGTTAACTTTAGTCACGTATTTCCAGCTTTTCTGTCACAAAAAACAAGAAAGCTTTTGCCTCTTTGCGCGAGACATATTTTGCCTGGGGTTATCCGCGTTAGGCACTTTAGTGGGTTCTCTGGGTTGGGGCGTGTTTCAACCGAGGCAGCTATTCACGATCTCCGCCACGTCCATGACCTTCAGCCGGTCGTCCAGTTCCTCTGACTTGACCGCGTCCTCCAGCATCTTGGCGCACTGGGGGCAGGCCACCGCGATGATTTCGGCCCCGGTATCGAGGGCCTCTCGCACTCGAAGCCGGGCCGGGCTCTCCTCGCCACCGCCCAGGATATCGGTAAAGAAATTCCCGCCCCCGCCGCCGCAGCAGAAGGCATTTTCGCCGTGCCGCTCCATCTCCATCAGTTCCAGGCCGGGGATGGCCTTGAGGATGGCCCGGGGGGCCTGGTACTCGCCGTTGTGCCTCCCCAGATAGCAGGGGTCGTGATAGGTGACCTTGAGGGGGCATTCCTTGAGCGGAACCTTTCCCTGCTGGATCAGTGGGGCCAGGACCTGCGTGTAGTGCCGGACCTCGAACTGGCCCCCGAAACCTGGATAATCGTTCTTGAAGGCATTGAGGGCATGGGGATCGAGGGTAATGATCTTTTTCACGCCCTGGTCCCGGAATGCCTGGATGTTTTGCACGGCAAGCTGTTCAAAGAGTCCGCTCTCGCCCAAGGCCCGCACCTCGTTGCCGTCGCAGGTCTCTTTTTCGCCCAGGATGCCGATGGAAAGGCCGGCCTTCACCAAGAGCGTGCCCACGGCCCGGGTGATCTTGACGGCCCGCTCATCGTACGACCCCACACACCCCACGTAGAAGAGATACTCCTGGTTCTTGTAAGGCGCTATAGAGGTGCCCTCGGCCCATTTCCCCCGCTCGGCCCCGGGGGCCTTGTAGGGGTTCCCGTTGATGTGGATGGCTTTGAGGTAATCCCGCACCGGCGGCGGAATAAGACCCTCGGCCACCAGTTCTTCCCGTGCCGCGATGAAGACATTGACCAGGTCGTCACTGAAGGTAAATACGCAGTGCTCCACGCAGTTGGCGCAGGTGGCGCAGGAAAAGAGGATCTCCTGAAACCGCTCGCTGTTCTTGATATCGCCGTTGAGCCAGCCCCGGATGAGCCACATCCGGCCCCCGGGGCTATAGGTCTCAAATCGGAACTTGCGGTAGGCCGGGCAATTGAAGTCGGTATAATCGCTGGTAAACTTGCAGTAACCGCACCTGAAGCACCTGTGAACCATGTCTGCGTATTTCATACCTCGGTAACCTCCCAGTTTCCAGGATTCATAATGCCGTTGGGATCCATCTGTTCCTTGATCATCCGCATGAGCCCGAGGGTCACGGGATCCATCCTTTCCATGGCCATTCTTTGTTCGTCCACAGTGGCCTTCCAGAATATGCCCCCGGCCTCCAGGGCAAAGACGCTCACCTCGTGGAGGGCCTGCCGGGTCCGCTCCATCATGTCCGGGTCCGCCCGATTGAAGGTAAAGGCGAATCCGTACATCATGGCGTGACTCCTCCCGATGATCCGCGCCATGCCCGAGTACCCCAGATCATATTTTTCCGCTAACTCCAGGATTTTCTGCGCGCAGGCAGGATATTTGTCCACCATGATGATCGGGCCCGAGTATTCAAATCCCCCGCCCTTTGTCACATCCGCAAACCGGCTGACGCTCCGCTGGGGCATGTCCAGGAGGGTCGGCTTCATGACCGGCGGGACCCCCATAAACCCGCCGTCCTTGTTCCGGATAAACCGGTCAAGGGAATGCCAGATCGTCTTCCGTTTGAATTCCAGCTCCTCGTCCGTATCCCCGGTAAAAAAAAGGGTGATGTGATGGTTGTCCTTGAAAATCATCGGCTTTGGCTGGGCGAACACATTGATGTCTTCCACCATCTCCGTATGGGTCAGTTCATAGATCATATCCGGGACCAGGTCTGCCCGATCCGTAAGGAAGATCTCCACGTCCCGCAGCTTCTTCTTGGGGTAGAGTTTCACGCCGATCTTGGTGATGATCCCGGTGGCCCCGAACCACCCCAGGAAAAGCCCGGTCAGGTCGGGGAAGGGCGCTCCCTTTGAAAACCAGTCCGGAGAAAGGGCGCAGGACCCGATCCGGGAGACCTCGCCCGAGGCCAGGACCACCTCCAGCCCGGAGATCATATCGGAATTGAATCCGTACTGCTGGGTCAGCCTTCCCTGGCCGTGGATCATGACATTGGCCGCGATGGTGGCCGTGGTCGGGGAATCTGGGATGCTGTGCCGAAGACGGGGATGATGTTTTTCCAGATAGGACTTGAGAAGACCTTGAGAGGTGCCTCCTTCGACAATGGCATGCCGGCCCGTCTCATTGACCTTCAGAATCCGTGTCATCCGCTTCATGTCGATCACGAACCACCATTTCAGGGGAATGACCAGACCGGTCAGGGCCAGTCCGGCCCCCATGGGGACGACCGGGATCTTTTCGCGGTTGGCCAGGCGGACGATCTCCTGGATTTCTTCGACAGATTTTGGAACCACCACATAATCCGGCGCATGGGGGGG
>JAWOIH010000115.1:0-5644 GCA_046484725.1 Candidatus Desulfacyla sp.
CATTGTGTTGATCCCGTCTGGCTTGCTGGCGGAACGCTTCATCGGTAGAACGGGTCACCTCGCAATCCCGCTGATCGCCGGCTCGCTTCGCGGGCCCCCAAGCAAACTTAAAGCAAACTGAAGATACCGCCCATGGACCTGCGCACGAACGGAGAAACGCCCGGCATGCCCGACCTCAAGGTGTCGGTGCGCCAGATGTTCGGATTCGAGAGCTCGCTCGAGGTACCTCTCGATCAGGTCATAATCTTCCAATCCCCGGGCCATGCCCAGGTAGGCGCCGGGAGGAAGCGACGCGTCATCCCTGCAGAAGAGCACCGACCTGGGCACGCTCAGGGCCTGGAAGGCTTCAGTGCTCACGGGCGTCGTAAACAAGGCAATGGGCTGAGGCACCAGTCGGCGGATCAGGGCGTCCTGCGTCTCGACCGGGTCCCCGGCCATGAGCATGTTCCGAACGAATTCCTCATCCACGGGCACGCAGTTATCCGGAGAAGCCTTTGCCGCCGCAATCATTCCCCCGGACACATCCGGCGGAACAAGGTCAAACTGGCTTTTGCCGTCCGGAAGGATGAAGGCATTGTGGAAAATGAGGTGAGAGATCTTGTCGGACGCCTTGGGCGCAGCCGCCTGCATCAGGAACCCCGCGCTGGAATGCCCCACAAGAACCGCAGGGGCGGTTTGGTTTTTCAGCACACGGACGATCGCCTCCACATAGTCATTGAACCGGATTCCGGACCGGTTGTCTTCGCGGTGGTGTCCGGGCATGGTCGGGGCCTCTGCCGTATGTCCGGCCCTTTCCAACGCCGCTACAACCCCTTCCCAACACCATCCCCCATGCCATGCGCCGTGTAACAGTACAAAATGATGTCCCATGGTTGCCTCCTTTTAGATTCGCTCGCGGTCTTCAATGAGTTGTCCGTATCGGCATGATACCTTGATATCGCACGTTTGCCAAGCAGATACGGCAATTCACCCTCGCTCGGATGCAAAAATGCGTTCAATGCATCACCCATCAAACGGCCTGCCATGGACCGCAGGATATTTTTCCATCCCTGTTTTCAAAGATCAGCTTGTGCTTGACTCGAACCGGTTTCAAGGATAGGTTTGGAGCTGTTTCGGGCCCGGCTCGAATTTTGGGAAATGCGCCCGCTTTGCCCTGAATTGCAGGAGGGTGTTTCGTCTTTAGAATGGCAATGATTTCGAACTGAACCGTAAACCAAACAGGAGCGCACAGATATGGATCTTCTAAGTCAACTGGTCGAGCAGATCTGTCTGGGCCAACAGGACCGGGTCCGTGAACTGGTCCAGGAAGCCATTGAACAGGATATCGCGGTCACCCGCATTTTGAGCCAGGGGCTCATTCCCGGCATGGATAGGGTGGGGGAAAAATTCCAGACCGGCGAATATTTTATCCCCAACATGTTGCTGGCGGCCCGGGCCATGAAAGGGGCCTTGGAAATATTGCGGCCCCTATTGGCCGAAAGCGGAGCCAAAGCGGTGGGAAAGGTGGTGATCGGCACGGTCAAGGGCGATCTTCACGATATCGGCAAGAACCTGGTTCGAATGATGCTGGAAGGGAAGGGTTTTGAGGTATTGGATCTGGGAATGGATGTTTCTCCGGAGACCTTTGTAAAGGCCGTGGATGACAGCGTGGATATCGTCGGCCTCAGTTGCCTCTTGTCCACGACGGCTCCGTTCATCCGGGATACGATCGTGGCCCTGGATAAGGCCGGCCTGCGGGACCGGGTCAAGGTCATGGTCGGCGGCGGGATGGTGACTCAAAAACTGGCCGATGATGTCGGGGCCGACGCCTATGGTCAGGATGCGGCCCTGGGCGCTGTCAAGGCGCTGGAACTGATGGGAGGCGCCCGGTGAACGGCAAAGAACGGATATTGACGGCCCTGAGCCACCGGGAGCCCGACCGGGTCCCATTGTATATCCATGCCATCAATGAAAAGCCGATCATCCTCCTGACCCGCGACCTGATCCCGGATCTGCCGGACCCGGAAAAGACCTTTTACGACATGACCGACGGGGAAAAATTCAAGATGCTCGAAGCCCTGTTTGTGGTTCACGAACACTACGGGGTGGATGGGTTTACCGCCCTGGAGTTTGGCCATGAACAGCGGATCGGGCCTGAAGAGGTCCGCGACGGATGGGGGGTGGTGTATCAGCTGAACCGTTTTGGTCTGCCCGTGGCCAGGCGCCATCCCTTGCCCGAAAGGGGAGACCTCAAGGGTTACCGGCCCCCGGCCCCACAGAAGGAAAATCTGCTCCTCCTCCTGGCTGCCAAGGCCCGTTTCCAGGATCAGAAGGCGGTTTTCTGGATGATGCGGGGCACGTTTGTCCTGAGTTGGCGGCTTTGCGGCATGGAGAATTTGATGTTGAAGATGTTCGACGATCCGGACTTCGTGCATCGGATCGCCCAAATGACGTTCGATTACAATGTCCAGATGCTGGATCTACTGGTGGAGGCCGGTCTGGATGTGCTAATTATTGAAGACGATATCGCCGACAAGAACTTTCCCCTCATTTCGCCGGACCAGTTCAAGGAATTCATCAATCCCTACAACCGGCGTCTGGTGGAAGCGGCCCATAAAAAAGGGCTGAAGGTCATCCGGCACAGCGACGGCAATCTCTGGCCCCTGTTGGATATTCTGCTCGACACCGGATATGACGGGCTGAATCCCCTGGAACCTCAGGCCGGCATGGATCTCAAACGGGTCAAGGATTATTGTGGGGACCGTCTCTGCCTGTTGGGCAACATCGATTGCATTGAACTGCTGCCGGAAGGGAGCCCGGATGAGGTCCGTGCCGCGGTCCGCCAGGCCATCCTGGATGCCGGGCAGGGCGGCGGTCTGATCATCTGTTCCTCCAATTCGCTCCACCCCGGCGTCAAGCCGGAAAACTGCCGGGCCATGTTCGAGGCGGTGCATGAATATGGCGAATATCCTTTGGGGCTTTAACCCGAAACGCAGTGGCGGACACCCCTTTATCCCCTCGGGTATGGGAGATCACGCCCGGAGGCCCGACTGAAAACCGCCGGCCGCAGCAGAAAGGGACCGTGAATATCATGACCTCGACCGATTCGGACAAATTGTCTCCACGTTCGGCGTATTTCATTTTTGTCCTCCTCTTTCTGCTCTATATGTTCGATTATATCGATCGATTGGTGGTGGTCAGCCTCTTCCCCTATATCCAGGAGGACTGGGGGGTTTCCGACACCCAACTGGGGCTCCTGATCTCTGCGGTGTACTGGTCCATTCTGATCTTTACGCTCCCCCTTTCCATATTGGTGGATCGCTGGAGCCGCGTAAAGAGCATCGGCTTGATGTCCGTTATCTGGAGCCTGGGAACCATCGCCTGCGCCTTTACCCGCAGCTTCTCCCAGCTTTTCATGACGCGATCGGTCATCGGCCTGGGAGAGGCGGGGTATGCTCCGGGCGGATCGGCCCTGATTTCAGCGTTATTCCCCGAAAACCGGCGGGCCCGGATGCTGGGCATTTGGAACGCAGCCATCCCCCTGGGGGGCGCCATCGGGGTGGCCCTGGGGGGATATGTGGCCCAGCGGTATGGATGGCGGCATGCCTTCGGGCTGGTGGCCCTGCCGGGAATGCTGATCGGCCTGATCTTCTTCTGGGTACGGGATTACAAGACCGTGGAACTGGTCAAGTTCTCCGGCCCGCTGGGTGACGCCGGATCGCGCGCCATGGGCTTCAAGGAAATCGTGGCCGAATTCGCGCAAAAGCCGTCCCTGATCTTCAACAATCTGAGTATGGCCGCCAATGTGTTTGTCACCACCTCCTTATTGACCTGGCTGCCGACCTATTTTCATCGTCTGGAAGGCCTGGACATGACACAGGCAGGGCTGAAAGGGAGCGTCGTGATGCTTATGGCCTTTATCGGGGCGCCTTTGGGCGGCATACTGGCGGATTTACAATACGAAAAAAGAAAAGACAGCCGGATGCTGTTCGCCTCCCTGTCGTCGCTGGTCACGGGAGGGCTGTTGTTCATCGCTTTCGCCTGGCTGCGGGGGGGCGGGCAATATGTCGTGCTCCTTATCAGCGGGGTGACCGCCGTGGGGTTCGTTTCCGCGTCCGTGGCCGTGACCCAGGATGTAGTGCATCCGGGTCTGAGGGCGGTCTCCCTCAGCCTGAACGTTATTCTTCAACATATCCTGGGGAGTGCGGTGGGACCGCCGGTCATCGGAGCCTTGTCGGACGTCTTGGGCCTGGAAACAGCCATGATCTTCATCCCGGTATTAAACGTGGTGGCGGCAATCCTTCTGTATGTGGGTTCGAGATATTATACCGCGGACTTGGCCAAGGTCGGTCGGGTGCCTGTTGAGGTCTGGTGAATGTCCGCTGCCACTGTTTTTTGGAGGGATGCTCACCGAAAGGCGATCTCCCTTTCTTCATACGGCTCCTGGGTCTTGACCTCATCATGGACTGAATGAGAAGGCATCTCAAGAAGGAAATTTGGCAGGTGGAGAATGTTTGCCGATATCTTGAACCGGACCCCATCGTCCGGGTCCCCTCGGCCTGGAACGGCCGTGGTAACATCACGTGTCGGCAGGACGACGTTAAGATTCCAAGGCATCCTCGACGCTTGCAAGGTTGGGGGAACGTTAAATTTCTGGAGGATACGCATGGAAAATTCAAACGACACCCATCGTAAGACCGTCGGCTATATCTTGTGGCTCTTCGGTTTCACGGGCTCCCATCGGTTTTACTACGGCAAACCCGTTTCAGGAACCATTTGGTTCTTTACCTTGGGTCTTTTGCTCATCGGCTGGATTATCGATCTGTTTCTCATTCCGTCCATGGACCGTCAGGCCGATCTCAGGTTTCGCAGTGGTGAGATCGACTACACGGTCGCATGGGTCTTGCTGACATTCTTAGGCTTCTTCGGCATCCACCGGTTTTATATGGGAAAGTGGTTTACAGGGGTTTTGTACCTGCTGTCTGGCGGCATCTTCGGTTTCGGGTATCTCTACGATCTCTGGACCCTGAACGATCAGGTATCGCTCATAAACAGCCAATCCTGACCCCACGGCGGACAAGGGGGACACCCTTTCGGGAAAGGGAGAATCCGCCTGATGCCCTATCAAAAAGCGTCCGAGGATACGGCCTGTCGGCGGGGTACGGAAATTTCGCGGCACTTCAACCTGATGAGAAAATCGTGGTCGCGGGGTCTTCCTACGACGGACAGAGCTTCAAGATGCTCCTGCTCAGGCTGGACGTGAACGGCGCCCCGGACACGGGTTTCGGAACCGATGGCGCGGCAATTTACCAGGGACGGCCCCCTGTCCATGACTACGCCTTCGGTGACGCCATACAGCAAGACGGCAAGATCCTGGTTGCCGGTACCAGCAACAACGGGCGGAATGATGATGCGGTCGTTCTCAGATATGACGGTCTCGGGGTTTTGGAATCGGGTTTTGGTGAAGAGGGTCTATTCACTTTTAACGGGGTGGCAGACAGCGAAGATCGGGCCCACGGAATTGCTGTGCAATCAGACGGGAGAATCGTTGTCGCCGGGTATTCGCATAGCGGTGAAGACGACGACTGCCTGACATTCAGACTCAGGTAGGCGGCCGGCGTTCAGCCGCCGGCCGACCCGCATGCTGCTCTGCCATGGGGAGGCA
>JAWOIH010000149.1:0-8199 GCA_046484725.1 Candidatus Desulfacyla sp.
TGGTCAATATCCCTGTAATACTGTCCCATTTCCAACCTCCCATGAAGCTTTGTTAGTATTCCGAGTGGGGTTGAGTCCTATCCAGTCGCTGAACGGAAACTGTTCGGCCAAAACCCGAATATCGAATTTCGAAATTCGAAACAAATACAAATATCGAATGTTCAAATGACAAAAACCAACAGCCTGAAAACAGGATGTTTCTGTCATTGAGGCATTTAGGGTTTTGGTCATTGTTTCGGATTTCGAGCTTCGGATTTCGGATTTCCTGAGCGAAAACTTGGTCTTCGCTCAGGCACTATCTGCGCTGATCAAACCGCTTGCCGAACAGCATGCCGGCAATGGTGATCTTGAGCATCTGAAGGGTTCCGCCCGCGATCCCCCATGCCCTTCCGTCCCGGAGCATTCTCTCTATGGGGAATTCCTTGCTGTAACCATACCCGCCGAAGACCTCCATGGCCTTGTTGGTGACCTCCACAACCATCTCATTGGCGAAGCATTTTCCAAGGGATGCTTCGTAGATGGAGGGAAGTCCTTTTCCCGCTCCCGTTGCCGCACGATACACCAGGAGTCTCGCGGCATCCACCTTCATGGCCATCTCCACCACCAGGAACTGGATGGCCTGGAATTCGCAGATGGGCCTGCCAAAGGCCTCCCGTTCCGTGGCGTATCGCTTTGCCGCCTCCAGGGCCCCGCCCGCTATGCCGAGGCACATGGCGGCATTCCCGCAGCGTTCAATATCGAATGTCATCATGAGTTTTTTAAAGTCACCCGGTTGGATGATCACGTTTTCCCTGGGAATCTTGACGTCCTCAAATATCAGGTCGCATGAAGGCATGCCCCTGAGCCCCATGAACGCTTCCTGTTTACCGAAACTGAATCCGGGAGTTCCCTTCTCGAGGATCACCGCGCCGATCCCCTTGTATCCGGGCACGTCCCCGAAGCGCGTATAAACCAGATAATGACTGGCTTCACCACCACCGCTGATAAAGGTCTTCCGGCCGTTCAGAACAAGATGACCCCCTTTGTCCACCGTCTTCGTGGAAAGAGACGTAAGGTCCGATCCGGAATTGGGTTCCGTCATGCCCACGGACACGCTGAACTCGCCCTTGCAGACCCCGGGGATGATGGAACGCTTCTGCGCCTCGGTGCCGAACAGGTCGATCACCCGGACAGGCCCCACGTTTGCCTCAAATACGGGCATGGCAATAACAGCGCTGTATTTTGCCAGTTCTTCGATGGCAAGGACCGCGGTGAGAGATGGGAGCCCGCCGCCGCCGTATTCGGTGGAAAGGGCCATGCCCAAAAGCCCCATGTCAGCGAATTTCTCCACCAGGTGAAAGGGGAACTCGCCACTCTCATCGGTGCGGGCCGCCAACTCCCTGAAATTCTCACGATCTCCCATTTTGTGAATGGTATTGATCATCAACTGCTCTTCTTCGGACAAAACAAAATCCATAAAGCCTCCTATTCTAGTACCTGAACGAAAACCCAGTTTTTCGTTCAGGAAATCCGAAATTCTAAGCACGAAATTCGAAACTATGACCAAAACCAAAAATGTCTCAATGACAGAAACGTCGTGTTTTCAATTTGTTGGATTTTGTCATTCTGAAATTTGATATTTGAATTTGTTTCGGATTTCGATATTCGACATTGGAATTTTGCCTCGACGGGGGTTTTCGTTCAGGCACTATTTAAAGTGCGTATTGGAAGCGGTGGATGATCTCATCCTGCGCCGTATCGCTTAAACCCGTAAAGAGTGCCGAATATCCGCTCACCCTCACGATGAGGTCGCCATATTGCTCGGGGTTTTCCTGCGCATCCCGCAGCGTATCCGAGTCCACCATGTTAAATTGCACCTGAACGCCCCCCTTTTCAAAATAGCCTTTTATCAGAGAGAGGAGGTTCGTGGTCTTTGTCCTGTGCCCCGGGAAACGCATATTCAGGTTCACGCCGTTATGGACGCGTTTTAAGGGCAGTTTTGTAACGGAGTTCATCAATGCGGTGGGACCTGCGAGGGCACGGCCCTCACTGGGGGTGATGCCGTTTCCCAGAATATCCCCGGCAAACCTTCCGTCGGGGGTGGCGCCCGTGAAGGCGCCGAAGGCGAGGTGAAATCCCACGGAAAATATGCCGGGCCAGAATGCGCCTCCCCGGAAGTTCTTATGGCTTGCCAGGACATCGCAAAAATGATCCATGACCCTGGCGGCCATGGCGTCTACCCCGTTCTGGTCATTGCCGTACTTGGGGACCTTGTTCAGAAAGAAAACCTGTTTGTCCTCGGCATCCATCCAGTCATCCGCCATCCATGTGGAAATCTGCTCCATTGTGAATTTCTTGTCCTCAAAAATGACCTTTTTTACGGAATAGAGGCTGTCGGCCACATTGGAAAACCCCATGAATTGAACCCCCGTGGAATTGTACAGGGCGCCCCCTTTTGTGAGATCCTTCCCTTTCTCAAGGGGGCCCTCGATCATGGCGGAAGCAAAAGGAGAGGGAACCCTTTCCGCGATAGACCTGTCCAGGCACGCCATTCCCTTGACCAATTGGGACGTGAAGTGTCGCATTTGCACGTCATATGCGGTCCACACCTCTTCAAAGGAGGTGAACCCCGCGGGGTCGCCCGTCTCAATCCCCGACTGATACCCGAAAATATTGTCCACGCCGTTACTCATGGCAAATTCCAGACATTTTATTCCGTTGAACTGGTCCGCAAAGGTCGATCCGAATGTCTTCCCCTGTGCGTTCGGCTCAAGGCATCCAACCACCCCGTAATCCCTTGCATCCTCCAGGGAATGCCCCGCATCCGTGAGGGATGTTACAATGATCTCGTCGTTGAAGAAATGCATGAGGACGCCGTCTTTTGCAAAGTCCACCGCCTTCCGGAAGAAATCATCGGCGGTTTTATTGCTGATGCGCACCCCGAAATTGGGTTGAACCGTCCGGATATCCGCGTAGGCCTCAAGCCCGAGGAAACTTAACGCATTCGTGGCGTCTTCTCCGTCCGTCCCGATTCCGCCCACCACAACGTTCTGGGTGGTTTTCCCCTCGGTCCCCTCTCCTCCGGGGATAAAGGCCTCTTCCAGCACGTTCCATATCTCATTGGTTTTTATGAAGAGGAGCGACAGCAGTTCCTGTGCCCTTTCCGGCGTAATTCTTTTTTCCGCGAGATCCCTCTTGTAGCAGGGATAGAGGTACTGATCGATGCGACCCAGGGATATGGAGTTACCCCCCGATTCTATCTGAGAAATGAGATGCACGAAATAGACACTTTGCACCGCTTCCCGGAAGGTTTCCGGCGGATGCTCGGGAACCCTGCTGCATATTCTCGCGATCTCCCTTAATTCCTCTGCCCGGACCGGGTCGGGCGCATCCTCGGCCATGGTCTCCGCCAGTTTCGCGTACCGGTTGGCAAAAAGGACGGCTGCCTTGAGGGATCGGATGACGGCGTCGTAGAAAAGTCCTGCTTCATTTCTTCTTTCCTCCTCGGGGAGGCGCCCGTATCGCTCCCGGGCCTCTTTGATGATGCCGGCCAACCCTTGAGAGAGCAATCTTTCGTAATTCATGGTGAAATGGCCGATGCCGTAGGTGATCTCCAGCATCATGGTGAAGATGTATTTGTCCATGTCTTCATCCACATCAGGGGGGAGGATCTCTGCGAAACGGTCTTCAACCGTCCTTCCCTCCCAGAAAGGAAGGATCACCTCCTTCAGTTCCCGTTTTTCTTCCTGTGAGATGAGCGCCCTTTGGAGGACCCGCTTGTCGAAATTGTCCGTGTCCCCTTCAATCCATTTTGATTTGTTTTCGGGAAAGAGGGGCGCCCCTTTCAGCTTACCGGTACGGCACCCGACGATGAGTTCATCATCCCTTATGATGACGCTGATCTTTTTCAGGATATTTTCGAGGGCCTTGCTCATACGCGTGAGTGGTTCATCATCCCAGTGATCCGCCATGGCTTCCGTCAAAAACCTTGCGCGTTCCACACAAACCTCCTGGGGAGCCGCCATAACCCGTTCTCTCAGCCGTTTGACCCGCGATGGGGACTTTGAAATCGAAACAACCTTCGCTGGCATTTGAAACTCCTTTCCGTTCGGGCGTGGGTTTGGGGCATCAGGCCTTGGGAACCTTGATATCCATATGATTGATCAGGATCATATCTCTGATCTTCATGGGGAGAATCCGGTTCAGGAAGAGAAAAAAGGTACTCATGAAGTCCACCTGGTTGAATCGGCAGGGGTTCTTTTGATGGATCAGCTTGACGATCTTCTGAGCGGCCTGGACGGGCGTGGGCGCCGTCTTGATGAGTTCGTTGTCCTTGTCGATAAAGCGTTTGACGCGTTCCCGGTACGGGGACCCTTCATCCGGGAGATAGTGGATCTTGGCCGCGAAATCGGTTGAAACCTGGGCCGGCTGAACAATGGCCACGCGGATACCGAACGGTTCCACCTCGAATTTGATGGACTGCACAAGACCCTCCACCGCGAATTTTGATGCGCTGTATATGGATTCGAAGGGAAAGGGGATCTGCCCCACGAGGGATGACATGCAGATGATCTTTCCGGACTTGTTCTTGCGCATTGAGGGGATGAAGGCCTGGAGAAGCGCTGCCGTACCGATGACATTGATCTCCAGGCACTTCAAGGCCTTTTCCAGATCGATTTCTTCAAAAGGGCCGAAAAAACCGATGCCCACGTTGGAAAGCACCGTGTCGACCTTGCCGTATTGTTCAAGGACCCTGTCCCTGAAGGCCGAAATCCCTTTGCGATCCGTAATGTCCATTGTGGTGAGATAATGTTTTCCGCCGGAAGCGGAGAGTTCATCTGTAAGCGTCGAAATACCTTTTTCGTCAATGTCGAAACCCGCCACATGGTGTCCTTCCGCAGCCAGAAGTTTGGCAACTTCCCTTCCGATACCCTGGGCCAGTCCTGTGATCACCACCACCTGTTTCATGGCACCTATCCTTTCTTTGAAAGTTTTCCCAACTCCCTCATCGAAACGCGAAAATCCGGATAATTCAATTTAAAACCGGTTCTTAAAAGCTTTGAATTATCGACCACATAATCATCGTACAGGTACTTGACCGCATCATATTCGAGATCGGGTATCCGGCCTTTCAGGCGGGATATAAACCCATCCACACGGGCCACGGTCTTGACCAGGGCCAGGGGAAGATGACGCGTGGGAGGTTTGGTGCCGAAGGTCTTTGCCGCCAGGACCAGGGCCTCTTCCAGTGTGGGATGGGTTTCTTCCGACAGATTGTAGATCTCACCCACGGACTCGTCACGAAGCGCAAGGTGATAGAGGGCGGCGGCCACATCCTCTGCGCGAATATTTGAGAGGAGCTGTCTGCCCCCTCCCGGGATGGCCGTTATGGAAGTGGGACGGGAAAAGGCCTTCCCGGCCCCGTCGGCGCATCTGGGACCGTAAACGGTGCAGGGTCTGGCGATGATGGCGGGAAGCCCCTCCTTCAAACGCCCAAGGACAATGTCTTCCCCCGCCTTCTTGCTCTTCCCATAATCGTCGCGTGGGTTCCTCGGGCTCTCTTCCACAAAGGGAGTCCCCTGGTAATACCCGTACACACTGGTGGAGGTCACATGGACAAAGCGCTTTACTCCCGCCTTCAAGGCCAGACCGGTGATCCGTCTCACCCCCTCCACATTGGTGGGATAAAGCTTCTTGAAGGGTGTGGAGAAGTTACAGATCGCCCCGAGATGAAATACGCAGTCAACCGAACCCTCGAAGAGCGGTGGAAGGGTTTCCGGCCTGGTCAGATCGGATGGGATGAACCGGACACCCAATCCGTCAAAAAAAGTCGTCTCTTTCCTCGGGCGGGAGGTTGCCCTGACCTTCACCCCTTTTCGCACCAGGTATTCAACCAGATGGCTCCCCATAAACCCGGCTGCCCCGGTCACCAGGCTGATGTTGTTATACTCCATTTTCTTTCCATAAACGCCGTGAACTGGATGCGGTTGGATCTTTCATTGACTTTCCTATCTCTTTACGCGATCGCTCAAGCCACTCCAAAAGCAGTTCGTTCATACTGACTCCCAACTCGGCCATCAGACGGACGTAGATATCATGATGCTGCAGACGCTCAAGATTCTCCCGCCTCTTTTTCATCTGGGCCTTATAGAGATTTATCTGGTCTTCAACGATTTCAATGGAACGTTTCTTGTCTCCAAAGCCAAAGAAGACAAAGCGCATGAGAAAGGGATCCCTGAGAATCATATTTTTTTCGGGCAGGCGCTCCAGCCATTCAAGAAAGACCTGATTCCCCTTGCCGGTGATGGAGTACATTTTTCGGCTGGGCCCTTTTTCGCCATGGTTCGCGTCTTCGATCATGGTCACGAGGCCTTCGTCCTTGAGCTTTTTCAGGTTGGGATAGATCTGACCATAGTTGATGGTCCACATGTGCCCGAATTGGTCTTCTATGGTTTTCTTGATTTGATAACCATGCATATCCCTGTATTGGAGCAATCCCAGGATTGAATATTTTAAAGACATGAGCCTCTCGCTTGCGATGATAATATATACAAACTTTATATATACATAGTATATATTATGATGAACTGTCCGGTCAATAAGAAATCTTAACTTTTTTCGGTCTTGGGGACGTTGTTGACCAGGGGAGTGAAGAATGGGGGCGTGTATGCTTTTATGCCTTTCTTTGAGGGTTGAACGGGTTATGTGAATCCTGTGACGCGGTTAACTATTTAACTTGACAGGTAAAAGGTCAGTGAATTTAATGATGCACTATGCCAAGGCGATCTCGAACAGATGCGGCAGGCGCCCTGCACCATAGCATGGTCAGGGGAATTAGAAAGGGAGGATGTGGAGAAGTCCGTCCGGGACTATTATGATGAGAGGGGTTGGAAAGGGGGATGGGTGGAGGGGGTCTGACGGAGAAAAGGATAGGCGGCGATCCCGGATATCCTAACCCATGGCAGCCTTAAAAGAGCCGCTGTTTCTCCTTCAGGATCATCTTGTGCAATTGATCGAAATCATCTGCAGGGAGGTCCCCTCTTTTATCCGGTCGTATTTTCAGCCTCGCGGCCCCCGTGGGACACCTGGATACGCATACGCCGCAACCGATGCACCACCGGGTGTCGATCCGGGGCAGATCGTCTGTCATGACCAGGGCGTCAACCGGGCAGATGTCCACACATTCACCGCAGCCCGTACAGGCATCGTCATCCGTCTCCCTGACAAAATAGACGGCCATGAGGATATCCCTCGGGATCTTTCTTCTCTTAATGGCCCCCACGTTCCAGCACGCGCAGCCGCAGCAGTTGCAATTGTGCTTGATCTTTCCCTTTGTATTGTCAACAAAATGTACCAGCCCTGCGGCTTCGCTCTGTTTGATGAGGTCCAGGGCCTCTTCCCTCGATATTTGTCTGCCTAAGTTTCTGTCGATCACATACCCGGCCATTTCATCGAATTTAATGCAGACCTCTGTCGGATGGTCGCACGGACGGCCCCTCAGCCGGGCGATCATACGGCATGAACAGTGGCATACGGCAAAGTCGGCGACATCTTTCAGCACGCTCTCCATGGTATGATGGGGATAGACCGCCTGTATGGAGGCCTCCACCGTGCCCGACACCGGGACATACCGGTACGCATCCGTCTCGCTGCCGTAGGCCTCCCGGGTCACCTTCCGGTTGAAATATTTGGCGATGAGGGCAGCCATGTTCCTCGAATGGGGCGTATCCTCTCCTCTCCAGAAAAAGGTCTGTGGAAAAGAAAACCCCATCTGTTGCAAGGCGTATCCCTTCTCACCCGTTGCCGTCTTCCCGCAGAAGACCAACCCCTTTTCAGAGAGATCTTCCAATAGCCCTTGCAGCGTTTCCTTCGGGAGGTCCGACCGGTCGATCATTTCTTCCACCAAGACGGGCTGAAGGGGGATGACCGACGTGGGAAGGGCCAATGCGACTTCGGCTTCCACAGGACTGAAATTCTCCTTGAGGATGTCTATCAAGGTTTCCGTCGGCGGATATCCCATTCCCAATGTGGAGAGATGCCGCGCCAGTTTTTCGTACACGTCAGGTGGTATCATAAACCTGCTTCCAAGTGATCGGGGGTAACGGGGAGCCTCTGTCGGACGATGCGGGTTGACCCGGTCAGGGTGTTCCGGGACAGTTATTTCATCGCCCTCAGGAGCACTTCTGCGATGGCCGTCGGATTCGTAAACAGGGTTTCATG
>JAWOIH010000174.1:0-6079 GCA_046484725.1 Candidatus Desulfacyla sp.
CTCCTTTTCTGGCGAAATAGGCCAGAACCCCGCCGAACATCAGGAAGTCCGAATAACGATCCACCACAGAGTCGGTAAATCCGCCGAAAGCGGATGCCTTTCCCGAGGCCCGGGCCACGGCCCCGTCCACCATGTCGAAAAGCCCGGCAAAGACGATGAGGACGCCCCCGGCCAGGATAAACCCGCCGAAATAGAGAAAGGCGGCCACGGCATTGATCCCGAGGCCGGTCAGGGTGAGAAGGGTAGGGGATATGTTGCGGCGGACCAGAACCCGTGCAAAGGCCTTGAGAGGTGCTTCAATCCTTTTCTCAATAATATCACGTAACATTTTGATATTTTAAGAAATGAATCAGTTGTTGACTCAGCGATTTGCTGATCAGCGGTCGATCTCTCCTGCAATAAACCGCTCGGTCATTTGTTTGGCCTCGGTGTCGCTGAACTGCTGCGGCGGGTGCTTCATGGCAAAGGCGGCGATGCTCGTCAATGCGCCGCCGATCCCCCGGTCCCGGGCGAGACGGCAGCATCGGATAACATCGATGGCAACCCCGGCCGAATTGGGAGAGTCCTGAACAGAGAGCCTCAGTTCCAGGTCCATGGGGACACCCCCGAAACCCCGGCCCTCCATTCGAATAAAACATACCTTGTTATCATTCTGCCAGGGGACATAGTCAGAGGGCCCTATATGGATGTTCTCATCATCCATGGGGCGGTCCAGCTGGGACTGGACGGCCTCTGTCTTGGAGATCCGTTTGGATTCCAGGCGGGTGCGGTTCAGCATGTTCAGGAAATCGGTGTTCCCGCCGGTATTGAGCTGGTAGGTCTTGTCGAGCCGGATGCCTCGATCCGTGAAGAGTCTGGCGAGGGTTCGATGAATGATGGTGGCGCCGATCTGCGATTTGATGTCATCTCCCACGCAGGGGATCCCCTTTTCCTCAAACCGGGCAGCCCATGCCGGGGTGGACACGATGAAGACCGGCATGCAGTTGATCAGACTGACGCCTGCAGCAAGAGCGCATTCGGCATAATAGTGGGCGGCCTGTTGAGATCCCACCGGAAGGTAGTTCAGGAGGATCTCCACCTTGTTTTGAACCAGTTCCTCCACCACATCCACAGGCGGTTCGTTCGAGGGGAGGAAGGTCCGATGAGGCGGATATTGCCGCATATGCTCGGAGACGCCGTCCAGGATATGCCCCATCCGGACGGTTACGGGGCTTTCGGGAATGGATTCTCGGATGGGATAGACGCAGTTGGGACTGGCTTGAATGGCCCGGTCCACCGTTTTTCCCACCTTTCGCTTGTCAATGTCAAAGGCAGCCACGATCTCGAGATCACTGGGTAGATACCCGGCCAGATCATAGTGCATCAATCCCAGATGATCCTCATCCGCCTCGTTTTGCCGATAGTGCTCAATGCCCTGGAGGAGAGAGGCTGCGCAGTTTCCGATACCAACAACGCCGATCCTGATCTTTCTGTCTCTATCCATGTCGCAACAATCCGCTCTGAGTATGAGAAGGAGATCGAGTGTCCTGAAACACTGAAATAGTATCTTTTTTTATTTTGGAAATCAAGCGATACTTGACGTCTAAGGCAATTCCGGTTCTGATTGTGGGACGTTTTCAGTGGGGACGATAAGCGGGCGGTGCCAATCCGGAGATTGGAGAGGCAGGGCTGACTCTGGGAAAAGCTCCCCCGTCCGATGAGGTGCGGACGGGGGGACTCTGTCTGGGCGAACCAGACTTTAGAATTTTAAAACTGAATCGAGATCTTCATTGGAAACGTCAAAAACCAGGTTGTGAGGCGGGAGTTTTTCGATCATGAAAAATTCGGGCAACCGGTCATCGGCCGAGGTGAACCCTGCCCGCCTGTTGAAGTCGATCTCGGTCTTCAGGACCTTCTGTCCAAGGGCGCCAATGTCGTCGCCGGTCAGGCTCAGACCATACTTGGCATTCACCATATCCACAATGGCGGCGAAGGCATCCGGGACGTCCAGCACCGGAAAGGCCACGAAGAGACAGAGCCCGGCCGTGTCAATGGCGGCCGTGGCTGCCTGGAGGTCTCTGGACAGCTTGGCCTGACCCTCGCTCTTCAGCGGGTCTACTTGGCCCCCAACGTTCATGATGTTGGTTGCCACGGCGTAACCTGCCGTGTGGTCAGCCCCCATGGGCGAGGTGGCATAGGTGACGCCGACACCTTTTACGGCCCTCGGATCATAGGCCGGGAGGGCCTGGTTTTTCACGACCGGTACGCGCCTCACGCCAAAGGTCTTCCCCGCGACACCGGCGCCGGAGCCTAATATGCGGCCCAGGGGGGTTCCTTTGCCCACCTCTGCGATGAGTTCTTCGGCGCCGGCCACGTCGCCGAATTGTTTGATACCCCCTTCCATGGCTACGGCCACGGAATTTCCCATTTCAATGGTGTCCACTCCGATATCGTCACAGGCCCTGTCGATGCGGGCGATGGCATCCAAATCATCAATGCCGCAATTGGGGCCCCAGGCCCATACGGTTTCGTATTCGGGCCATTTTGAGACATATTCGCCCTTTTGGTCCACGAAGATCCCTGAGCAACGGATGACGCAACCTGACATGCATCCATGGGTCGGGTTTCCTCCACGTTCGACGGTGAGTTTATTCAGGGTTTCTCCTCCCACCTTGTCAGCGCCATCGAAGCGGCCGGAGCTGAAGTTTCGTGTGGGGAGTCCGCCCGCCTCATTGATGATATTGATAAGGATATCGGTCCCGTAAGTTGGGAGTCCCTGGCCGGTTACGGGATACTCCTGGAGGGCCTTGGCAAAGCGTTTGGACGCCTGATTGAAGGCTTCCTTGTCTACGATGGGCGCCAACTCGCCTCCCGACGGATCGATGATAATGGCCTTGAGCCCCTTTGAACCCATCACGGCACCCAGCCCCCCCCGGCCTGCATGACGGGTGGGGCGGCCGTCCCTGTCCGTGAAGGCCACGCTCGCCCCAGCTAATTTCCACTCGCCTGCCTGACCGATGGTGACAAATCCGACTTTATCCCCGAACTCGCCTTTGAGTTTTTCAACGGCGGCATAGTTCCCGAGACCTTTTAGCTCATCGGCAGGAGACAACTTGTATTTCTCTTTGCCGACCCACAATCTATGCAGATTGCCATCCTGCGGCAGGCCTTCCACAACGATTGCCGCAATGCCGAGCCGGGCAAGATATTGGCCTGCCTGACCCCCTGAATTGGCTTCCTTGATGCCGCCTGTGAGCGGACTCTTGGCGCCCACCGAGATACGGCCCGAGTTGGCGCAGTTGGTGCCGCCCAGGAGGCCCGGGGCAAAGATCAGTTTGTTGTTGGGGCCGATGGGGGAGCAGGTCGGCTCCACCTCCCTTGCCACGATGGCCGAGGTGAGTCCCCTTCCTCCCAGGCCCTCATATGCCTGCGGGACATCTTCCGCCTTGACCGAAAGGTCGGTCATGTTGACCCTTAACATTTTGAACATGGCAACCTCCTTTCATGGATTGAATCGGGTTATTTAAGTTTTCTCAATGATATCGGATCGGTTCCGCTCTGCCGACGAGAGATCGGACCCGTTGGACCCCACTGAAAGAGGCCGATCGTCGATCTGTGAACGGTCGTAAGCCTGCCACAAATCGAACACCATATCAAGAAAATTCCATTTAAAATTCAAGATGTTGAATCAAATATGACATAAGACAATAGCTGTTGCGGAATTGACAGCCCCGGGTCTTTCTGATATTTTTCCTCTAAACAGCAACCAGCAACCAGTAACGAGCATCCAGAAAGCATTTTCAGTGGAGGCCTGTTCAACAAGATGTGTATACCCGTAAAGGTGTTTCTGAGTTCAACGTTGAGACAGCACATCCCAGGATATGATCCTTCGGAGGGGGCACTCTTTTCGGTGGATCGAAAAACAACGATATCTGACCTCTGCAACCTGATGAAGATTCCTCAGAACAAGATCAAGATTATCATGGTCAATGGGAGGAATGCGTCTTTTGATTTTGAACTGTGGGGGGGCGAGCGGGTTGGGCTTTTTCCCCCGGTAGGAGGTGGTTGAGAATGAGTGAAAGCGAAAAACAACAGCCCGTCACCATCCGCGTATTCGGCTTCTTGCGGAGTCACATGGATGATCAGGGGTTGCCGTATACCCTGGAAAGAGATATCCCCAGGGAGGGGTGTCGTGCTTACGATATGGTTACCATGCTGTCTCTCCCGGCAGAAAAGGTCGAGGCCATATTTCGTAATGGGCAGGTGATCAATATCTACGACCCTGTATTCCCCGGCGACCGGCTGGCACTGTGCCCGTATGGGACCCCGGGGCCGTATCGAGTGTTTTTGGGGATGGTGAGGGAAAACCGGGAACGGGCCAAGAGAGAGAATGAAGGGTGTCGTCGATCGAAGATATAGGATCAGGGTTATGCAGTATGATCACCTTAATGAATTCCAGTCATTGCGTCCCACAGTCTCGATCAGGATGTTCATGGGTGATAACGGAATTTTTGCGCATCCCAAGCACTTCGGAAGGCTTTTTAGAATTTAGAATAAGGTACAGTTTTCAAGACCGGTTTTTCGCCATCCGTAAGAATGAGATCTTTGCCTGTTTGTCTTACCTCGCAAGCCCGGCCGCTCTTGGCCCTTCTGCATATTTCAAAACAACATCTGGCCAAACACTAAGGTTCGAAAACGAAAATTTAAGATTTTCCTCACGAGAGATCCGAAGTTCTTGTGGACCGTTCTGCGGGGTCATCGGCGCGCAGGATAAGGGCGTGGTCATGCACGTTTTGCGCAAACTGAAGCCTCCGACTATCCTACGTTATTCCTTAATATTACAGCTTCGTTGTGAAAACAGAAACGGGATTGGTTCAGATAAGAACACCCGCCGATATCGACCTCTGTTTCATGTTATCCGAAGAACCTTGCCTCTTATCATAGCTTTCGTAAATAATCTTTAGTTTTAATAGAATGTCATATTCCGAAACAAATATCTTGACATTCTTTTCATGTTGTAATAGTAAAATCCCGGGTCCGGCCTTGGCCTGTGTCGAACTCGATCCCGGATGCCGATGGATGACGTGACATTCACGGGAAAGAGAGGCCTGCATCACCTGCGGCGTTGCCACAGGCCGGTCCTGTCAGGGCGCTGGTTCACCGTGGGTTCGTTGATTTCAAGGTTGACAAGAATCGATTTCGTTACAAGCCTTCGCGGTCTATGGGGTGGGTGTCGCGGCGTTTCACGGTGGATTTACAGCTTTAATATGAATCCTGACACATTGCGCCTGCCTTCGACCGAGGCAAATCCCGCATCCGTACGGATCCTCGTTGATGGGCGAGAGGTCACCATGGCTCCGGATCGACGGTTCGAAGCTCAAATTTGAAGCGGAGGGTGAATGCATTCACAGTACGACGTCATCATCATAGGTGCCGGGGTGGTGGGGTGTATGACGGCCCGCCGGTTATCCCGGTACAGGCTCAAGATCCTGCAGATCGAAAAGAGTTCAGATGTTTGTACCGGCGTCACCGCGGCCAACTCCGCCCTGATCCACGCGGGCTACGACGCAGTCCCCGGCACGCTCAAGGCCGAGATGAACGTCAAGGCAAATCCCATGTGGGACCGGCTTTCGGAAGAACTGCAGTTCGGGTTTGCAAGGACAGGGGCCTACATTGTGGCCATGGGCGAAGACGAAGTTCAGAAACTGGATTTGTTTCTGGACCGTGCTCAGAAGAACGGCACACCGGCCCAGATCATTTCCGGCCAAGAGATGCGCAAGCGCGAGCCGTACATCACCCCCGAGGTGTCGGGTGCACTCTTTGTGCCTGCCGGCGGTGTCTGCGATCCTTGGGGCGCCACTGTCGCCGCTGCAGAGAATGGGGTGATGAATGGTGTTGAACTCCGTCTCGATACGGAGTTTCAGGATTTCCTGTGGTCTGAGCGCGAGCCCGGGGTCATCGTGGGAATCAAGACCAGCCAGGGCTGCTGTTATGGAAGATGGGTGATCAATGCAGCCGGCCTTTTCGCCGACGAAGTGATGCACAAGGCCGGTGTACGGCCCGAATTCAAGATCACGCCCCGCCGAGGGGAGTATTTTGT
>JAWOIH010000187.1:0-7883 GCA_046484725.1 Candidatus Desulfacyla sp.
GTTCTATGCTCAGCCTACCGCGAACATCCCGCAGGCCTGCGGCTCGGCTGCGTCCGCCAAGGCTGCCTACCGGTTTCTGGACAACGAAGCCGTTGACTGGAAGACCATTCAGTCTTCTCCACCCAGTCCCGACCCGTAACGGCCGCCGGAAAAAAGGACATGGGCAAGGAGGTCATGAAAGATGCCAGCAAGAGCGACGCGGACCACATCATCGATCTGATGCTGAAGGGATTTGGGAGGTAGGCGGTAGGCACAAGGGAAGGAGCTCAAAGCTGAAAGCTCAAAGCCGGGCAAACTCCATAAACCCAATGAACCCAACGAATTCAACAAGCTCACTAAACCCCAGCACCCAGCAACCCGTATCCACAAGCGCTTTTCCCTTCTCATTTTTCCCTGTCTGGTATATACACGGGCATAAGGGTGTTCCAATTTGCCGGGCAGAATCAACCTGTCCGTCTCAACCAAGGAGGTCAGTCATGCCGGACACGACGTTGCTGCATGGCAAGAAGGTTCTGGTGGTGGATGATGAACCGGACGTATTGGACGTGCTGGAGGAGATCCTGGATATGTGCGAGGTCACCAGGGCCTCCACGTTTGAGGAAGCCAGGGAACTCCTGGAGAGAGAGGCATTTGACCTGGCGATCCTGGATATCATGGGCGTTGACGGGTACAAGCTGTTGAACATTGCCAAACGGAGAAACATAACGGCCGTCATGCTGACCGCCAACGCATTGAGTCCTGATAATCTGGTCAAGTCCATGAAGGGGGGGGCCGATTCCTACCTCCCCAAGGAAGAAATGCCGAACATCACGACATTTCTGGTAGACATACTGAAATCCCAGGACAAGGGGGAATCCCCGTGGGAGTCGTGGCGCCGGCAGGTGACCGCCTCCTATTTTGACAGGAAGTGGGGCTCCGACTGGAAGGGGCACAACACTGAATTCTGGGAGAAATTCAAGTCGGGGAAAATCGAAGGGAGCTCGTAATCCGGACTTTTTCAGACCCTGATCGGGGATTTTTGAGAGAAGGAAGACGCGGATTCAACCAAAGTAAATTCCCTCCATATCGTCCCTGTCGATTGCCGCCATCCGGAAGATGGGCATCGAAGATGTCGCTGCAATGTAAATGGGGCCAGGGGTTTGGATAAGGCGACTGCGACCCATGTCACACGCCCATCTGTTGTCGAATCCGCAGGACGTCTTCAGGGGTGGGGGGGAAGGGGTAATTGCGCATATCCGGCCCGGGTCTGGAATTGGCATAGGGCCGGTTGCAGGCGACCTCGCCGTCATACCCTTCGCAGCCGCTGGTTCGAAAGGGCGCCCCGGAATCGATAACCTCGTCCAGCGACGCTGGGTCAAGGCCATAGTCCAGAATCTTCCCTTCCGGCGTGTATGAGAACTCCCCTGCGGCAGAAAGCCGATGATCGATAAGATGCCTGGCAATCTGGACGCGGCGATACTGATCCAGGGGAGGGGACGGCACATGGGCCATGGCCGAGTCCCGCTCCGGGAAGAAAGAAAAGAGGTGGGTGCGTCCCCCCATGTCCCGCACCCCCTGGATGGCGTTGGCCATCTCCTCTTCTGTCTCGCCCATCCCCACCATAAAGTGAGATCCCGCATTCCACTCGCCGAATATTGCGATGGCGTCGGCCAGGCACTGCCGGTAGCGGTCCCATTGATGGGGTCCGTTCACCCCCCTCCCTCTGTATCGATCGAACAGCTCGGGCGTGGCCAGATCGATGGCCACGCCGATCATATCCGCACCCGCATCCTTGAAATCCAGGAGGTCCTGCCGCTTCAGGACCGTGGGTGCAATGAGGAGGGAGATCGGGATATCCACGGCCGATCTGAGTCTCCGGCACACCTCGATGGTATGGGCCACGGCGCGCTTCCGGGTGACCATGGAGATGCAGATCCGCTTGACGCGGTCTTTTCTCTCCACGATCCGGTGGACAATCTCCGTCAAGGGGTAGGTGGGCCAGGCGACCCGGATGAAGCTCTTTCCGTCGTAGGCCCCGGGACGTCTGCTCGAGAGCCCGCAATAGGCGCACCGGGCAAGGCACCCATCGGCATAGGTCAAGAGGAGGTTGATGCAATACAGCCTTGCGTCTCGATAAAACAGTCCCCGCTTGAAACCCAGGGTCATGGCCGCGGCCAGGCTCATCCGCAGATAGCCGGGGCTTTCCATGACCCTTTCTTCTCCCTCTGTCACGTTTCTCCTCCTATAGCCGTTCAGAGGTTCAGAGGTTAAGCGGCATCTGAACCTTGAACTCTGAACCTGTTAACCTCTGCGGTCTTCCTCACCAGTCCCTATGGGAAAAATCAGCGCCCACCGAACAGCAGGTGCGCTGATACCGGATCTCCAGGCCCAGTTCTCCGGCCCTTTGAATGACCGCGTCCGACGGGAGGGCCATCCGGTTGACGCCTCCCTCCAGGGCCAAGAGCTCTATCTCTTCATCTCCTCGCGTTCTGGCGCACCCGAGGCTCATGCGCACCTGAGGCATCAGGCGTCTTGCCTCAATCATCACCTCGGCCACCTCGTGGGCATCGGGCGTGCGGACCCCTTCAAAGGGGGTCCCCCGAATGGCCATGAGCGAGACGATCACCAGTTGCTCGATCCGGAAACGGGCGAGCATCTCGATGGCCTTGAGCTCGCTCTTCATCTCTCCCCGATACAGGCCGCAGATGACATGGGGCACCATGGGGAGTTCCGCCCTGTTCAGTGCCTCGAGGGTCGAGAGGATGCGGGAGATGCCGAAATCCACATGACAGACCGTCCGGTAGGTCTCATCGTCGCCCACCACGTCCAGGAGTGCCTGATCCACGCCCGCCTCTTTCAAGGCCATGGCCGTGTCCGGGTCCAGAAGCCCGCAATGGATGGAGATATAGAGGCCGGTCTCTTGTTTCACCTTCCGGATGGCCGGGACAAACCGGGGCCAGGGGAGGAGGCCATTTTTGTCGCACCCGCCGCTGATGAGGACCCCCAGGCAGCCCTTTTCCGCAAAGCGCCCGCACATCTCGATCAGGGCATCCGGTGACGCGGCAGCGGGCATCGGCTCCAGGATCTTGGCCTGGCAGTGATCGCACATGAGGGCGCAGTGGGCCCCGGTGATGGAGATCCCCGGATAGGCCCCCCTGAGCCCGTTGTAGGAGATCATCCCCGGCAGATAAAACGTGATCTGTTTTCCGAAGTGCTTCCAGGAAAGCTCCCGGGCCTTCCGGAGTCTCTGTTCAAGCCCTGTCATCGCAGTTCTTCGTCGCCTCTCTCTTCCATGTCGAACCGGTCCGGGATCCCCTGGAAATACTCCCGGAAGGCGATCCAGCAGTAGGGGAGGACCTCGGCCAATCGATCCCAATGTCTTTCGAGGATCCGTCGTCGTTGGTCCCCATGTCTCAAGGTCTCCCCCAGTTCCTCCTCCAGTTCGGCCTCATATCCCTGAAGCGCCGAGGAATCGCCCTTTCTGACCGCCTCCCCGGCCCATTTCCCGGCCAGCCGGCCGGCCAGAACGGCGTTGGCGATGCCGGCCCCGGTGATCGGGTGGGCGTGCCCTGCCGCATCCCCCGCCACCATCATATTCCCCCGGACGACGCAGTCAAGGGGTGCGGTCGGTATCCATCCGAACATGGGTTTCCGAGGCGCGGCCCGGATCCTCCCTTCATGGACCCACCGTTCCACAAACCCGTCGAGCGCAGCCCTGAGGGCGCCGGCCGAAAAATCGCCGCCGGCCAGGGCGAGCCCCACGTTGGCCTCGTCCCCCCTCGGAAAGAGCCATCCATAGGCCCCGAAGATTTCCGGATGGAAGCATACAACCGTATGGTCCATAGGGCCCACCAGGGGCACGCGGACCTGGATGCCCGGAATCCGTCGGCGGGTCCGCAGGCCCATCCACTTTCCTACAATGGAATGCGGCCCGTCCGCGCCGATGATGACCCCGGGCCGGGTTCGAATCGTCCCGCCTCGGGCCTGTTTGAGAATGACCTCCCCGTCTTCATGTGAAACGGCCCTGAGTCCGGTACGGACCTCCGCGCCCTCTGCGCGGGCGCACTCGGCCAGACGCCGGTCAAAGAGGTCGCGCCGGATGATGAGTCCGGGGGCCCTGGTTTCCCTGACGCCCCCGTCCGGCAGCACGGTCCTCATGGTCCTTACCGACTGGACCACAAAGGCCCGGTCCCTGAAGGGGAGCTCCCCCAGGAGGGCCCGTGGAATGTACTCGGCGCACCGGACAGGGACCCCGATCTCCTCCCGACGCTCCGCTGCCAGGACCCTGGCCCCTTCGCGTGCAGCCGCCAGGGCGGCAGCGCTCCCCGCAGGCCCGGCCCCTATTACCAGAATGTCGTAGTTTCTGTGTTTCATGAAGTACGCTAAAGTGAACTAACGCGGATACCCGCAACCCATCCCGCCATCCCTCATCCCATATCACGTCTCCAGCTCCACGTTCAACACCATGTTGAGCAGATCCAGATTCACGTGGGTCTGGCTCTCAAACCGGCCCGCATAGGCCTCCCTGGCCTGGTCCAGCTCATAGCAGGTGGTATTGTCGATATCTAAAAGGATGCCGGGGAGCCCGGCCTTTTCAAAATCGTCCACGTGCTTGGTAAAAAAGGGCTGGCAGCAGCACCCGATAAAGGCCGGTACGCCCCTGTCTTTCATGCGGCCCAGCTCGTGGATGAGGTCCTCGAAACTGACGATGCAGATCCGCTTCATATGGCTCATCCTGCCGAGGGTCCAGGCCGCGCCGATGGAGCACTTGCCGCACGCCTTGCACCCCTTTTTGTGTCTCAGGTTGCAGCCCAGATCCTTGGAGCAATAGGGGAGAAGGAGGACCGACGGGTTTCGTCTCAGGACATCCTCAAAAGAGCCATTGGTCACGGAGATCAGGTTGCAGTATTCCAGCGGAATCCCGTGCCTGGCGATGGCGATCTTCTGGAGCACCTGGTCCACCGGCTTCAGAAAGTCCTCGCACGACATCCCCGGGACCCGGATCCGCCCCTCTTCAAAGAACCCGCGAATGATGCCGTCAAGTTCCTCTCTTTTCAGCCGCGCCCCCCGCAACCGGGCCTCCATGTCGTAGAGGGCCCGGGTGGGGAAGGAGAGGAAGTCCCCGGTAATCAGAATGTCTTTGACGCGGTTTCTCTGAAGGTCCGCCGCAAAGGTGAACCGGACCAGTCCATCGTCGTTCTTGTATGCCGACTGGACCACCTCGTGGCGGGCCGTGGGTGTGTGCACCTGGTCGATCCATTGTCCGGACTGGTAATAGGGGAGTTTTTCCCTGAAAAGCCGGACCTCCTCTTGGGTCAGCCCCCCCGGCTCCAGCCGGATCCCGAGATGCTCTGAAAAGCCGCTCCGGATGGCCTCCTTGATGGCGTCCAGTTCCGGGACATAGCCCAGTTCCCATTTGAGGCAGGTGACCCGCTCCTTGACCGAATCGATCTCCTTTGCCTTGAGCTTTTCCACGGGGATCCGGAGGCTCTTGAGCATGGCGTCCACGTCGAAGTCGGTCAGCATGGTCCCCTGAAACAGAAAGGCGTCGTCGGATTCGGTCCCGCCGGTGCCGGAGATCTTTCTCCCGTTGATCTCGATGTCATTGCGGGGCCTGAAGGTCGATTCGAGGCCCAGCCGCCTCAAGGCGATGATCACGGGCTCGCACAGCCGCCTGAAGAGGCGGTTGTTGGGCATCTTCACATCAAAAAAGGCCTTGTCGCAGATCACCTCCCAGCCGAGCTGGCTCTCGTCAAACAGTATGGCGCCCCCGCCCGTGACCCGGCGGTTGATGTCGATCCCGTGCTCCCGGCAATAGTCCAGCCGGATCTCCTCGGAAACGGATTGATGAAAACCCACCAGCACGGACCGGGGAGAGAACTGCAGAAAGTGGATGGTGTTGGGTGTCTTCCCCTGGCCCTTCAGCTCTACCAGGGTCTCATCCAGGGCCATATTTTCCGCGGCCGTCATGGGGGGGGTATCTAAAAGTCGCCAGGTTTCCATGTCAAAAGAGGTTCAGAGGTTCAAAGGTTCAGGGTTCAGGGTTGGATTACGTCACATTCCTTTAACGATTCAATGTCTTGGCAAAGGGATTGTTGAACGGGGCCGGCGGACGGTTCTTCGGGGCGTCGGCCTGGGTCCTTTTGCCCGGCGGCGTTGGTTTTTTCCCTCCCTTTTCAGATGCCTGGACGGGTCCCTGTTTCATGGAAAGGCCGATCCGCCTTCTCTCCAGATCCACTTCCAGGACCTTGACCGTCACCTGCTGGTGGACCTTCACCACCTCGTTCGGGTCCCTGACGAACCGGTCCGCCAGTTGACTGATATGCACCAGCCCGTCCTGGTGTACGCCGATGTCCACAAAGGCCCCGAAGGCGGTCACATTGGTGACCACGCCCGGAAGGCTCATGCCGGGCCTCACATCCTCGATCTTTTCAACCCCTTCCTTGAACGCAAAGGCCTCGAACTGCCGGCGGGGGTCCCGCCCGGGTTTGGCCAGCTCGGCTAGGATATCGGTCAACGTAGGGATCCCCACATTTTCGGTCACATACCGGTTCAGATCGATTTCCACCTGAAGGGCCTCCCTGGCGAGGAGATCCGCTACCCCGAGACCCAGGTCCACGGCCATGGCCTCCACGATGCCATAGGATTCCGGATGGACCGCACTGGCATCCAGGGGGTTCTCCCCGTCCCGGATGCGGAGAAAACCGGCCGACTGCTCAAAGGCCTTGGGTCCGAGACGGGATACCTCCTTGAGCTTCTCCCTGGAGGAAAAGGCGCCGTTTTTATCGCGATGGGCCACGATGTTTCGGGCCAGTTGGGGACCCAGGCCCGATACATAGGCAAGGAGCTGCTGGCTGGCGGTGTTCACCTCCACGCCCACGCCGTTCACACAGCTCATGACCACGTCGTCCAGGCTCCGCTTGAGGGCCGGCTGGTTCACGTCGTGCTGGTACTGGCCGACCCCGATCGATTTGGGATCGATCTTCACCAGTTCGGCCAGGGGATCCATGAGCCGCCTTCCGATGGATACGGCCCCCCGGTAGGTCAGGTCCAGATCGGGGAATTCCTCTCTGGCCGCCTCCGACGCCGAATAGATGGAGGCGCCGCTCTCATTGACGAGAACCACCGGGATATCGGGGGAAAGGGGGAGCGACCGGATAAAGGCCTCGGTCTCCCTCCCGGCGGTCCCGTTCCCGATGGCAATGGCCTCCACCCCATAGGCCTCCACCAGTCCCCGGACCGTCTTCCCCGCGGCCTCCTTGGCCCCTTCCGACTTGAACAGAAAGATGGTTTCCGTGTGCAGCAGTTTTCCCTGACGGTCGAGACAGGCCGCCTTGCAGCCGGTGCGGATCCCCGGATCGATGGCCATGACCCGCTTCTGCCCGAGGGGCGGGGCCAGGAGGAGTTCCCTCAGGTTGTCCGCAAATACCCCGATCGCGGCTTCATCGGCCCGCTTCTTGGTATCGAGCCGGGCCTCGGTTTCCATGGAAATGGAGAGGAGTCGCTTATACCCGTCACGGACCGCCTCACTGACCTGCCGGGATGCGGCGCCCTCCCCCTTGACGAACATCCCCTCCAGAATGTCCAGGGCCTCCTCCTCAGGGGGCTCGATCCGCAGGTCGATCATGCCCTCCTTTTCTGCACGGCGCATGGCAAGGATCCGGTGGGACGGCGCCGTAGAAACCGGCTCTTCCCAGTCAAAATAGTCCCTGAATTTGGCCCCCTCGGTCCGTCAATGCGCCTAGCCTCCTGCCGATGGTCAACCGGCTGCGGGGCAGCATGGGTCAACCTGCCCTGGGCGTGCGCGATCTCGCCTCCCGTGCCTATCTCCTTCAGGCCGAGCATGAGCTCGGCAAGTTGTCCGTGGACACCGACGGCGTGACCGAGGAACGGTTGCGCCAGTT
>JAWOIH010000218.1:0-2993 GCA_046484725.1 Candidatus Desulfacyla sp.
ACAGGGGCCACCAGGCAATTTACGGGCGGAATCCCGAACAAGAGGTCCTGGCCTGCGTGGTCCAGTGGAAGGCCCCCGGCAAACGGCTCATTGTTTACCCCCCCGCCATTGCCGAGGGACACATCACCCTCCCCGCTTTTATGAGATCCGCCGGGCAGCCTCGCTGACGAGACCGTTACCTATTTTCACACCCTCCATGTCTCGTCACCTTTGGTAACATTTCGCTTGGGTGAATATATAATCTATTGATTATAATGTCGTTTCTGCTTAACTGAAACGCCCATGCCGCTTTTCGGCCGGCCGGATGTAACCAATTCTCACACCCGCCGCCCATGCCGTCCACGAAGGCGCGGCCGGAAGATATCATTTGATTTTAACCAGTTGACATGGGTGGTGTTATGTGGCATATCCCTTGCTTAGGTATTCGCGAACGTGACAGGGGTGTTGGAGTCAATATCATTCCTGTAACATGTCGGCGTTCCGATAAAGAGGTCGCTGGCTATCAGCCTTTGCACCCTGTTTTCAGAAGGCGGACGTGTTACCCAAATCAAGGAGGAAATCCATGAAAAGAAGCATCTGTTCTCTGTCTGTTTTCCTGGCCTTCGTATGTGTTCTGGCATCTCCATTCATCACTGCCCATGCGGCGGACCCTATCGTCATCGGGGTTCCTACCTCAACAGGATTTGTAGAGGGGAAGGAAGGCCTTGCTGTGGTGGAAATGGCGGTTGAGGAAATCAATGCCAAAGGCGGCGTCACGGTCGGATCTGAGAAAAGGCTTTTCAAGGTGGAGTCCATAGACATACGTGATGCAGCCCCGGGCGTGCCGGTCCCTGAAGCCCTCCTGGGCCTGGAAAAGATCATCCTTGACAAGAAGCCGACCGCCCTGCTGATCGGGCCTTTCAGGTCAGAGGCCCTCCTGGCGGGGATGGATATCATTGCCAAATACAAAATCCCCATGTTGGGAACCATTGCCATGACACCCGCCTCAGAAGCGAAAATCAAGGAAAATCCGGAAAAATATAAATATGTTTTCCGAACCTGCCTCAACGCCAAATACCTGGTCAAGTACCTTGTGGGGATTATGGCCTTCGTCAATAAAGAATTCGGGTTCAACAAGGTGTATATCATGAATCAGGATGTGGCATGGGCACGGGCCACCGCAGACCTCATTAAAAAGAACTATTTTGAAAAGGCCGGATGGCAGGTGGTCGGCCATGAGGCCTATCCCACCGGGACATTGGATTTCTCGTCGGCCATGATGAAGGTCCGGGCCGGCGGCGCTCAGGTGATCCTCCCCATCTTTGACATGCCCCAGAGCGGGATCCTGGTCAAACAGTGGAATGCCATGAAGGTGCCGGCATTACTGGCAGGGTTCATTTCGCCTTTGGCCGGACCCGGGGCATGGAAGACCTTTGATCAGAAGATCGGCGGGGCCGTCAACTGCAATTTCGAGCTGGGAAGCGCGATGGCGTCTCCGAAGGTTCCCCTGTCAAAGGCTTTTCTTGCCGCTTATGAGAAGAAATACGGCAAACCGATGGAGGCGGGCCATGGACCGGCGCCCACCTATGAATCGGTCTACATCCTTGCCGAGGCCATTGAGCGGGCAGGGTCACTCGATGCGGACGCCGTTGCGGCTGAGATCGCGAAAACAGACCGGACCGGCGTCATGGGAAGGATCCGGTTCGATGAGGGTCACCAGGCGATTTTCGATATGGATCCCAAGGAATCTGCAGTGGCCTGCGTCTTTCAGTGGACGGAAGACGGCAATCGCGTCAACGTGTTTCCCCAAACGATTGCCGATGGAAACATTCAATTGCCGGCTGGATTGAAATCAGCCAAATAGAGCGGACATCCTGATAGGAAGGGGATTTTTCCGTGTTTCTGGGCACCTGCATATACGCGCTGATCAACAGCGTGATCCTCCTGCTGATGGCCATCGGCTTCAACCTGACCTTCGGCATCAGCGGAGTGTCCAACTTCGCCTATGGGGCCTTTTATATCCTCTCGGCCTTTGTCACCTGGATGCTCATGAACTGGATTGGCATCCCCTATTTTCTGTCGGCTGTTCTTTCGATTGTCTTCACGGCCTTTGTCGGGGCCGTTATGTACCGCTTCATTCTCATCCGTGTTCGCGGCCAGGTCCTGTCGGAGGTCATTGCGACCTTCGGCATCGGCCTGATCATCCTCGAGTTTTTTCGCTACCTGGGTTTTGTGGGGATTGAATACTCCCTTCCGGTGTTCATAGACCAGAGCTTTGTGATCGCAGGAACCTACGTCGATATGCAGCGGATTCTGATCGTGCTCTTCAGCATCGTTCTCATCCTCCTCCTGTGGCTTTTCATCCATCATACCTCCATCGGATTGGCGTTTCGCGGGATTGCTCAGGATGAACGGACGGCCCTGACCTTCGGCATTGATTCGGACTGGATCGCCATGCTCAGCGTGTCCATCGGGGGGGGGCTGGCTGCGATCGCTGCGACCGTTGTCGTTCCATTGGGCACGATTTCGGTAAGCGAGGGCTACGATGTCCTCATCAATGCCCTGGCCGTGTGCATTATCGGTGGACTGGGAAGCACCGGCGGGGTGATCGTGGCCAGCCTTGTCGTCGGGTTCGCACAACGGTTTACGGACACCTATGTCGGTTCTCACTGGACCATGATCGTCAGTCTGGTGGCGATCTTCTTGGTGCTGGTGATCAAGCCGTCGGGGCTTTATGGAAAGCAGAAAGAACTGGAAGAAAGAATTTGACAACGCGGATCACCTCGACCGGAACGACAGTAATGAGGAGTCGCACTCGCTGCAGGGAGTAAAGAGACCGGGTGAAAAAGCGAAAAGAAAGAATTGATCGGGGCATCAAGGTGAGATCCGAGGACGTCTTTGCCCTCCTCTCATGGAAAGAGATGGTCTATCTGTCAGGGCCGAGACTTCTTCCCCTCATCGCTTGCGCGCTTTTGCCTCTTGTTCTGGGCACTTACTGGCAGAGAGTGTTATTG
>JAWOIH010000273.1:0-8314 GCA_046484725.1 Candidatus Desulfacyla sp.
GGGAGACCGCATCGCCCCGATATCCTATGATATCAGATTTTGCTCATTTCTCCAATATAATACTCATATGACCCTCCATGGTTATGTTGCCTTTCGCGCGGATTTAAGGCAAGGGGTCACAGGGAGGCCTTTCAGGGCTCCTCCCCCCGTTATCGGAACCGATGGGACAGGTTTGCGGCCGGGCCGCGAAATCCCCCAATTGCCTTAGGGCGAACCGACGAACGGGCCGTAGAACAGGTTGCGTTCCGTCCGGAAATTAAAGCCGGAGATGGTTAAAACTTGACCTGAATGCGGTTTGTTTTCTATAAGGTTCTGAAACAACCGTTCACGTCGTATGGCCGGTGATGCACACACTGAAATCCGTTGTTTCCCGGAAAGGATGTGGAATCATGAACGTATTGATTGTTGGCAGCGGGGGCCGGGAACACGCCCTTGCCTGGAAGGCAGCCCGATCAGGCCAGGTTCAAAAGGTATTCGTGGCCCCGGGGAATGCCGGCACGGCCCGGGAACCGGGGGTGGAAAACATCCCTGTCGGCTCCGATGACATTGACGCCTTGGCGGCCTTTGTCCGGAAGGAAGGGGTAGGCCTGACCATCGTGGGACCGGAGGCGCCCCTGGTGGCAGGGATCACGGATACATTCCAGAAGGCCGGGCTTGCCTGCTTCGGACCTACGAAAGATGCGGCCCGGTTGGAGGGCTCAAAGGCCTTTTGCAAGGATTTCCTGGCCCGTCACCGGATCCCTACCGGGGATTACCGAACCTTCACCCAATTGGAACCGGCCGTCGCTTATATCCGCAGGCAGGGCTCCCCGGTCGTGGTCAAGGCCGATGGCCTTGCAGCGGGCAAGGGCGTCATCATTGCGCGATCGGAGCCCGAGGCCGTCGCCGCCGTCGAAGGGATGCTGTCGGGAAAGGACTTTGGCGAGGCGGGGAAAAAGGTGATTATTGAGGAGTGCCTGGAGGGGGAAGAGGCCAGCTTCATTGCCATGGTGGATGGGGAGCATATCCTCCCCCTGGCCACGTCACAGGATCACAAGGCCCGCGATAACGGCGATGCAGGCCCCAACACGGGGGGCATGGGCGCCTATTCGCCCGCCCCTGTGGTCACGCCCGGGCGCTACCACCGGATCATGAAAGAGGTCATTGAACCCACGGTCAGGGGAATGGCGGCCGAAGGATGTCCCTACACCGGGTTTCTGTATGCAGGTCTGATGATATCCGAGGATGGGGCCCCTCGAGTGCTGGAGTACAATTGCCGGTTCGGCGATCCCGAGACCCAGCCCATTATCCTGCGGCTCACGTCCGATCTGATCGCAATCTGCCTGGCGGCCCGGGACCGGCGCCTGGATCAGGTGGAGGTGAAATGGGACGAGCGTGTGGCCTTGGGGGTGGTCATGGCGGCCGGCGGGTATCCGCTCAATTACCGGAAAGGCGACCGGATCTACGGCCTGCCCGACCATGAGGAGGAGGGGATAAAGATCTTTCATGCCGGGACCCGGATGGAAAAGGGTCACGTGGTCACCAACGGCGGAAGGGTCCTCTGCGTCACGGCCCTGGGGGCCACGGTGGGTGAGGCCCAGGCCAGGGCCTACAAACAGGTGCAGGGGATACGATGGGACGGGGCCTACTACCGGACCGACATCGGGTATCGCGCGGTGGCACGGGAGGAATTAAGAAAGCCTGAAGCGTAAAGATGGAAGCTCAAAGCTCGGAGGATAATTGACTCAGCTTTCAGCTTTGAGCTTTGGGCTTCGAGCCGAAGGAAGCTACCCGCACTTGGTAAAGCCGCAGAAGTGACAGGTCATGCACCCCTCTTCAAAACTGATGGTCTGCCCGCACTCGGGGCAGGTTTCTCCCAGGAGGCTGTTCTTGGGGTTGCCATTGCGCTTCACAGGCCGGTCCTGCATATACCTTTTTTCAAGGACCCGGCTGATGGCGTCGGGGATGGAAAGGACCAGACCGTCCTTTTGAAATACCGGGTGCTCGCCCCCGATCCCTTTCAGTTGTTCCACGATCTTCTCCACCTGAACGCCGGATCTCAGGGCCAGGGAGACCAGCCGGCCGATCGCCTCGGTCTTTGCAGTGGTGGACCTCCCTGATTTGCCGATGGTGGCAAAGACCTCGAAGGGCCGGCCTTCATATTCCGTCACCGTCACATAGAGGGCCCCCATGCCCGTCATCATCTTGGTGGTAAACCCTTCCAGGGTCTCGGGCCGCTCCTTTACGGCGGTCATGAACCTGCTTTCCCGGGGTTGTTTATCGCTGTCGGTAAAGGAGAGGACCTGATTCTCCTTGCTCCCGTCCCGGTAGATGGTCACCCCCTTGCACTGAAGCTCATAGGCCAGGTCATAGACCTTCTTGACATCCTCGGCGGTTGCGTCCCGGGGGAGGTTGACCGTCTTTGACACCGCGTTGTCCGTGTATTTCTGAAAGGCCGCCTGCATGCGGATATGCCATTCGGGAATAACGTCGTGGGCGGTCACAAAGACCGCTCTGTCCGCCTCGGGGATCTCCTCCATGTCCCGGATGCTCCCCTTCCTGGCAATGGCATCCATCAAATCCGAGCTGTAGTACCCCTTTTGCCTGGCGACCCTCTCAAAGTAGGGGTTCACCTCCAACAGCTTGTCGTTGTCCATGACATTGCGGACAAAGCTGAGGGCGAAGAGCGGCTCGATGCCGCTGGAACACTCGGCAATGATGCTGAGGGTGCCGGTGGGGGCGATGGTCGTGGTGGTGGCGTTCCGAAAGGCGCACCCTTCACGGTCCCTGAATATGCTCAGATCGAAATTTCCGAAGACCCCTCTTTCCCGGGCCAGATCCCTGGAGGCCAGGTGGGACTCCTCCTGGATGAAACCCATGACCGCCTCGGCCGTTTGAAGGGCCTCTTCGGAATCGTAGGGGATCCGCAACTGGTACAGCATATCGGCAAACCCCATGACCCCGAGACCGATCTTGCGGTTTCCCTTGACCATGGCATCAATTTCAGGGAGCGGATACCGCGACATATCGATGGTGTCATCCAGGAACCGGACACTCCACCGGACCACGTCCCTGAGACCGTCATAATCAATGACCGTGCCCTCCTCCGTCGAGATAACGAACTTGGCCAGATTAACGGACCCCAGGTTGCATGCCTCCAGGGGGAGCAATGGCTGCTCTCCGCACGGATTCGTGCTCTCGATCTCTCCCAGGCCCGGGGTGGGATTGTCTTTGTTGATCTTGTCCAGGAAGATGATGCCCGGATCCCCGTTCTCCCATGCCTGCTTGACCAGGGCCTGATATACCTCTGCGGCATCCAGGGACCCCGCCTTTCGATCGTCCCTGGGATCTTTTAGGTCATAGGGCTTCCCCTTCCTGGCACACTCCATGAAGTCATCGGTCACAGCGACCGAAATATTGAAGTTGTTGAGTTCGCGGTTCTGCTTCTTGCAGTAAATAAATTCCATGATATCGGGATGGTCTACCCTGAGGATCGCCATATTGGCCCCCCTGCGGGTCCCCCCCTGCTTGACCTGTTCGGTGGCGGTATTGAAGATTCGCATGAATGACACGGGACCTGAGGCCACGCCGCCGGTGGTGCCCACCCGGCTCCTCTTGGGCCGCAGGCGCGAGAAGGAAAACCCGGTCCCGCCGCCCGATTTATGGATCAGGGCCGCATTCTTCAGGGAATCGAAAATTCCTTCCATGCTGTCATTGACCGGGAGGACGAAGCATGCGGCCAACTGGCCGAGCCGGCGTCCGGCGTTCATCAGGGTCGGGGAATTGGGGAGGAATTTGAATTCGGTCATCATCCTGTAGAAGATCCCCTCCATTTCCTTCACCAGGGCATCATCCCCATAGACCTTCTCGGCTTTGGCGATATGCCCCGCCACCCTGGCAAACATCTCTTCCGGGGTTTCAACAACGCGTCCCTCGCCGTCTTTCTTGAGATACCTCCGCTCCAGGACCCGGGCGGCATTCTCCGAAAGCTCGAGACCCCTTTTAACGAAGATGGACCTGTCCAGACGGATCGGGGTCGTCTTTGAGAGACCGTATTCCCGGAGCTTTGCCTCGATCATATGCTCTATAATCGGCATGGTAATGGTCTGGAGTTCCTGCTTTGCAATCTCTTCGCGGAGGAATCGGCTGATGTCCATCGCCTGGTCTGCATTGATAGGGTTCGTCCGGACCAGAAGATCGGAAAACCGGTTGTCATCCCACCTGTATGCACGAAGGTCAAACGCCTCCTCCCCTGTAACCAAGACCTTTCCTTGCTGTCCCATGGACATCTTCCTCCTGTTCGGGTTCGCATCACGCCCCTGCGTGACGGAAATTCGGATTTGCGAACAGAATCCCCAACCCCCTGCTGGGAAAACCCGTTCCAAACGTGACCGGCCCTGGGGCCTTGCCCTTGCCTCTTGAAGGTAATGAGTTATATTACATTAAAATAACGCGTCCGGATGGTTACAGGTTCAGTGGATTGGAGATCCGCCTGTCAGCGCTATGCAAATCTTGAAACCGGAAATCGGTCGGATGATCCTCAATTCTCACGTCCAGGTCCTCAGGTGTCCGCAAGAAGGATGTGTCGGCGGCCTGCTTGCGGATCATTTCCAGTGCAGTCTATATGCCTGATCGGTCAGGGGAATTGTCTGTGCGGCACCAAAACGGAGATTTCATTTTATACACAATATATAGTGTGTCAAGGAAAAAAAGATACAATATCTAAGCCCAAAAAGCGAGGAGGCTAATCATTTGAAAATCTTGAATAAAAAAATCGGGTCGAGGTCGAACGTCCGTTACGCCCTGATCGCGGCATGGTTCTGGATCATCCCCATCCTTCTCTTTACACCCCTGCTCCATGCGGCCTCGGTGACGGACGGGGCCGAGAGATACACATTGGATAACGGGTTGACCGTCATTCTCAAACAGGACAAGAGCGCGCCGGTAGCGGCCATCCAGGTCTGGGTCAGGACCGGAAGCGCCAACGAAACCGAGGAGGAGGCAGGGATCACCCATCTCATCGAGCACATGATCTTCAAGGGCACCCCGTCCAGGTCGACCGGAGAGATCGCCGGAACCATCGAGGCCGCCGGGGGCCACATCAATGCCTATACCTCCTTTGACAGGACCGTCTACTATGTGGAGATCCCGAGCGCCGAGTTGAATACGGGTCTGGATGTGCTCCTGGACGCGGTCCAGCACTCCCTGTTCGACCCTGAGGAGCTGGAAAGGGAAAAGGAGGTGGTCCTGGAGGAATACCGGCGGTCCCTCGATATCCCTGAAAGGCAGTTGGGATGGGAGATGATGGCCCTCTGCTACGAGAAACACCCTTACGGACGGCCCATCATCGGATACGAAGAGACCATCCGTTCCTTTGACCGCCAGGCGATTTTAAACTATATGGACAAATGGTACACGCCCCGTAACATGGTCCTCGCAGCGGTCGGGGACATGGATACCCAAAAGGCCCTCCAAAGCATCCGGGCCCGGGTCCGGGATTTTCCTGAAAGGACCGGAAAGACGCCTGCCAGACCCCAGGAGCCCCCCCAGACCCAACTCAGGAAGCTCATCAAGAAGGACCGGGTCCAGCAGGTCTATCTGAATCTGGCCTGGCATATCCCGGCCTTGACCCACGAGGATATGTACCCCCTGAATATCCTTGAAACCATCCTGGGACATGGCAGGAGTTCGAGACTCTATACCCGGCTCAAAATGGATGCCAACCTGGTCACCAGCGTCAGTGCGGGGGCCTATGCCCTTGAAGACCCGGGCCTCTTCTCCCTGGATGCGGCCCTGGGCCCCGACAAGCTGGACCCCGCGCTCAAGGCCATCGGCCAGGAGATCTCCCGGATCAGGGTCGAGCCGGTTTCCGAGGCCGAATTGACCCGGGCCAAGACCATTTCCGAGGCCGATTTCGTCTTTGACATGGAAGACATGTCAGGCCAGGCCCGGACCCTGGCGTTTTTTCAGACCATGACCGGCGACATGTACAACGCGGATCACTACCTGGACCATATGAAGAAGGTGACCCGGGCCGATCTCCTTCGGGTGGCCGACGCCTACTTCAAACCCGAAAATCTCTCCATCGGCATCATGGCGCCCGAGGGGGCCCAGGTGACGCTGGAAAACCGGGCCGCAGCGGCCCTGTTTGCATTGCCCAAGCCCGAGACATCGCCCCAGGCCGTCAAACCTGAAAGGGAACCGGAACCGGTCAGGGTGGTCCTTCAAAACGGCATGCGGCTGATCCTTAAGGAGAATCATGCCATTCCAGGGGTCTCCATGACCGCCGCCTTCCTGGGGGGGACGCGACTGGAGACGCCCGGTAAATGGGGCATTTCCGGCTTTGCGGCCGACCTCCTGACCCGGGGGACCGAAAGGCGGACCGCTGCCCAGATCGCCGCCACGGTGGAATCGTGGGCAGGGAACCTGAGCGGCTTTTCAGGTAGAAACAGCCTCGGCGTTTCAGGGAGATTTCTGAGCAAAGACCTCTACGCCGGCCTGGAACTCCTGGCCGACGTGCTCCTCAACCCGGCCTTTCCCCCGTCGGAAATGGATAAGGTGAGGGAGGACATCCTTGCGGGCATCAAGGCCAAGAAAGACCGGCCCACCAGCGAACTCTTCGACCTGTTTTATCAAACCCTGTATCCCGGCAGTCCCTATGGCCACCCCAGGTCAGGGACCCTGGAGACCATTTCATCCATTACCCGGTCGGACCTTGAAACCTGGTACCGATCCGTGGCCATGCCGTCCAACCTGGTCCTGACCGTTGTCGGGAACCTGAACCCGGACCAGATGATCCCCTATGTAAAGACCCTCTTTGGGGACTTCTCGTCCGCGGACAGGAAACTCCCGGACATCGCGCCCGAACCTCCCCTCACAGAGGCCCGGACGGCCCATATCCAGCGGCCGGGGGCTCAGACCCATCTGGTTGTGGGATACCTGGGGGCAGGGATCGGGACCCGGCTCGATGCCCCCATGTCGCTCATCAAGACGGCCCTGGCCGGTCAGGGGGGGAGGCTGTTCACCGAGCTGAGGGACAGGCAAAGCCTGGCCTATGCGGTCATGGCATTCAGGAGTCCGGGCCTCGGCACAGGGGCCTTCGGCGCCTACATGGCAACGGATCCCGCGAAAGCGGGGGCCGCCACAAAAGGGATTTTTTTGGAATTGGACCGGATCCGAGAGGAAGGGTTGACGGAAAAGGAACTGGAGGACGCCAAAAGCTATCTCCTGGGGAATCTTCAGATAGGGCTTCAGACCAACGGGAGCCAGGCCATGCAGATGACCCTGGACGAACTCTACGGGCTGGGCTACAACCACCTCCCTGACCACATCAAGAAGATAGAGGCGGTCACCCTGGAGGATATCCGCCATGCGGCCCGGGAGATCATCCTTCCGGGCAGATATGTGCTGGTCACCGTGGGACCCGGCGCCGGCCCCCCGCAAGCTGGATCTCTCACAGAGCACACAGAGGCACAGAGGATTTCATCTCGGTGATCCCTGCGAACTCGAGCGGAGCGGGTGTGAGGAGGCTATTAAAGAAGGCTTTCAGCTTTGAGCTTCCAGCTTTTAGCTCCTATAAAGATCCTTCGCTGCAGGTGGTGTCAAACCCCCCGCGCGTATTGTAGATGGTGGTCACCTTCAACCGGTTCGTGGACAAGGTCTCCTTCAGGTCAATGTAGATCCGCTGGGTCACGCCTTCCTGAAAGAGACCCACATTGCGAAAGCTGACCACATAGTATTTGAGCGATTTCAGCTCGATGCATTTTCCCCCCTCAGGGTAATACTCGATAATCAGACGGCCCACGTCCGGGAGCCCGCTGAAGGGGCAGGCGGCGATGAATTCCTTTGTCTCCGTCCGGATGTATTGATGGGGGCTGTCAAACGCAAATGTCTCCAGAAAATCGGTCCGGATCTTATCCGGACCCTCGCATTCAAAGATCTTCCCTTCCGCCTCTGCCATTCACGTGTTCTCCTTTCTGTTTACGGCCGCAGTTAACCATATTTTGTTCGCCCTTTCAACATGAGATCGAGCGGTCTTAGCGGTTTCCGCATTCAAATGAATTGACAATGGTTATGATGGTGTTTTTAATGAGCATCCATGACTACACATGGGTGGTTCCATTCCTGATGGATGACAAAGACAGGATTGTGCTGAAAACCGCATTTCCAAGTAGAAAATTTCATGGCAGATATGGAGGGAAACATGAAGACTCTAACCAATGAAGAACGGGCCATTGAAAACAGCGTGGATTCCATGGTGCCGGTGTCAGGTGACAAACGGAAACGGGTTGAGTCGATTCTCGGCCGGGCCAAAAAGAATAGGGCCATCAGCCTG
>JAWOIH010000421.1:0-6077 GCA_046484725.1 Candidatus Desulfacyla sp.
TAATGTTGGGCCGAGGAGAGCATGCCATCCCCTCAAAAATTATGTGAAAACAAATGCGCCCCGTACAGACGAGACTGCTTCGCAGGGCATGACATCGATTCCGAAACCTGGACCTAAATGTGATGGGGAAGCCATTTGTTTGGCATTGTTTTTGCTAAACCAAGGAACACGACTCATTTTTTTGCCGGACCTGCTGCGTTTGCCTTTTCCGGCTAAGACTGAGGCCTCAGCATTATTGAAAGGGGGAGTGCTATGTCCCAGGGTCTGGATTTGATTATTGTGGATGATGACCCGGAAGTATGCGATACCGTAAGGGAAATCATCAAGAGATTTTATGTATGGGGAGATGTGATCGCCTTTACCGATTCCGGGGACGCCGCTGATTATTGTCTGGCGCACGAAACGGGGGTGGCCATTTTTGTGCTGGATGTCTTCCTTCAAAATGAGACGGCGTTTACATTCCTCGACTCCATTTCGGACAAATTCCCTATGGCCTATGAGGATTCAATTATTATTACGGGAAATGCAAGCAATGACGTCGTGGATATCTGCGTGGCATCGGATATTACGTATCTGCTTGAAAAACCAGTTAGATTCTATGCACTTCAGCTGGCTGTGAGGGCCATTGTGAGCAAATACATGAAGTTCGCGAAGAAGCTGATGGCGGAACCCCAACTTGCTGAGATTGTCCGAAGACTTTAGGGAATTGCGCGAGATGCCATCTTGTTAGATCCCAAGGGCATCGAGTATCATTGCGGCAACGTGCGGGATTCCGAAAAAATTATACAAAGGAAAGATTCAGGTGTGAGTATTGCGCTGCCAATTTGTCACTGTTGAATGCGGAATCGGCAACTCGGACCGAAATCTCTAATGGCTCTTGAAGGCGCCGGGAAATAGCGTCACAGGCCTTACAGTTCAACGCTTCTGTTTAAGATTGGGATTTGCGGGCTGTTATGGAAGGTATTCAGCAGAACAGCAATGACACAGGAAAGGGATGTTTCCAAACGTAAGTATCGCCCATCTTAAAGTCGGTCGCGACAGGCAATACGCCTGTTATGAATTCGTTGTCGTTTCACCATACGTTCCAGTTCCTGGTCCCGAAGAAGGTTTCGCTTGAGGAAATACTCTCCAATAGGGCATTGGAGCCGACGCTGACGCCCTAAAAGGGCCATGACCTCAAAACGGGTCAGATACCCGGCACGGGCTGCACTCTCGCCGAATTTCTCGCCGAGCCGACGCTCCATGAGGATCATCCGGATTTGCTGCTCAGAAAGCTTTTTCCACTTCAGTGCAATCTGCCCAATCATGGGACGCTGTTTTCGCTGCCACACAATGGCGTCTATAAGTGTTTGCCACGATATGACGCCGGTGTAATAGAGAAACTGCCCGATTAACAGGCTCCGACCGGGCATATTTCCATTAAAAAAATGGTCTGAAGTCCCTTGGCGCCGATTCTTTTGAGCGTTTTTCTCCTCTCTTCTCCCCCTCGAATCAACCTCGTTACCCAAGAGGATCGCCCCATTGCTCGTTATGATGGGAAGCAGGCTATGGTAGGCACACGTTGCCTCCAGAAAGCGTTCTGTCATTCCGGCAGCATCCCCTCCGATAGTGCCTGCCCTGTCCGGGTGGGTTTCAAGTGCCCTTTTTCGGTAGGCGGCCTTCAAACCCGATGGTTGGAGGTATTTGAAAAATTCCAGCGACGGGTTGACCTGTGGACCAAAAAGGACACCACAGGCCTTACTTGCCTCTGTCATTGTTAGCGTATTCATACGTCTCGGCCCGTTGCCTCCTCGGCAGTGAAAAAATCCGGGAAGAATTGTCTGCGATTGCCATGCCCATGAGTTAAGACTACCCGCTACGTGTTACATGCCTTTCTGATTTCCAACGTATCCATATTTAGCGAGAGAAAGCTCTCGGGTTGAACGAACAGAGAAACAAGATCAACAACTTGGTAGTCCATATATTGTGCTTTTGTCAAGGGAAAAACACCATGTTGTGCTTTTTCACCAGAAACTGTGTCGCCGACCACAGGGCATGCGGCCGTTCTCACGGCTGCTTGGCGTCAGGGATGGAGGGACTTTCCGAACGGGCCTTCGGTCTGGAAGAAAGGGTGGTCCCTATCGCCTGGATGGCGGCCCTTCCCTTTTTATCTGCGCTCGCCTTTCCCTCGCCACCTCATCGAAAACGGAAGAAAACTCCATTCCTGGTTGAAACCCGTCCGTCTCTACGTGCTTTGTTCTCCCATCAGGAGAATCTTTAACTGAGTCCTTGAATACATCCCCAGTTCCGACCCCGTTTCCTGGATTGAACAAGACCTGGTATATCCGTCCTAACTCAATCCGGTTCAGGCTGTGGCATACGCGCGCATACATGTCTCTGCTGATCCGTGAGCCAAGCCCTCCCATTCCCAGGGCGTATCTATGCCACCACGCGTGGCCCGGATGAAGATCCGTGCTGGCAGGCGCCGCGCAGGTCTTGTGGGAAAACGCGGCCATCAGGTCCGCGTACGCCCTGTTGATCTCCTTTAATTTCTCCTCTGCTTTTTTTCTCAGTCTGGGGTCTTCGGTGAATCGATCAGGGTGCCAAACCCGGACGAGGTCCTTGTAGCCCTGCTTGACCTCTTCCTTCGAGGCACCATAACCGACTTCCAAAATCCTGTAGGAGTTGCGAATGCTCATCGGCTGTTACCGAAGTTTCCCGTTGATGCTGAAAATAAATACAAGGACTTCCGCCACCGCCCGATACAGATCGGGAGGAATTTCATAGTTTAAATCCAGCGTCTCCAGGACTTGTGCCAGGTCTTTGTCAGGACAAACAGGCACGTTACTGTCTTTTGCCACCTCAATGATTCTTTCGGCAACGGCGTTTCTACCCTTTGCCACGATCTTCGGGGCACGGTCCTTTTCCCGGTTGTATTTTATGGCCACGGCCTTCTTTGGATCATCCATATTCAAACCTTCAGGTCTATCAGACCAGTGCTCAGAGGAGTCAGATCTTCGAATTCAAATTCAGATATCTTTTTTTCCGAGAGGGCGACGTTGACGGATACGTTCTCAAAAATATCCCCCAACACGGTCTTCAACCCGTCGATATGCTCACCCACATATTCCTTTATCGGGAATTCGGTCACAAAGAAATCTACGGTCAGGGACCTTCCGTTCAAAAAAAAATCGGTCCTGATCTGACCGATCTTCTCCATGTCCAATAGAAGGGAAACCCTGAATCCTTCCTTGGCGGTTGACCGCTTTTTCCTGGAATAATATACTTTTATCTTTGCATCCGTCTCCAGTTCTTTCATGGGAAGCAGATAGGCGTAAACCTGAACCGGTTCGGATCTCGACCGGGTTCCGCTATCGTTCTGCCGAGCAGTGATTTCCTCCAGGAATTTTTCGACCGTTTTCCGCAGCCCTTCCGGGTCCTTCATGTCGAGCGTCTTCAAGGCGGGATCTTTCGCGTCGAGAAACTCCTTCAGGACTAACAGGTTGGCTTTCAGGTCCTTATCGACAATGCTCCTTATCTCCGAAATTTCGCCGAGTGATCGAGCGGGAACCTCACTTCTTCCCTGAACGAACGGTTCCATCATCTTTTCAAGCTTTTTTTCATAAAATATTCCGGCATCCTCAATGAATTTCTTGAGTTGACCGGAAATCTGCGAGACATCCTTCCCCATATCCATCGGCTCGAAATGCGACATTAGGTTCCTGACGGCGCTGTTGAGTTCCAGAGGCCCTGGCTTTCCTCTATGATCAGGACCCGCCGCCGGGAGAAGATGTCGTGTTTGAGATTGAAATTCCTTCAGCAGATGGCGAGATGGAAACTCGCTCATGATATTTGTCTTATTTGCCTTTTCCGGGACCTTCAATTCAGGGCCGCATAGTCCCAGCCTGAGCGGCGTCCCTTTGTCCATTACCTTTACATGGATCACCTCTCCCTGTCTGACGGGGAACCCAACATCGGCCATCGCTCGAAAGCGCCCGAAGTCTACGAAGGCCTTGCCGCTCCCCTTGAGTTCAAGGACCCTCCCGACCAATCTGTCTCCGACCCTGAGTTCCCCCTGGTCTGGAAGCGACCTTTCGTTACCTGAAAAAATTATTGATCTGACAAGCGAAGCGATCTTCATATGCCCGTATCTCAAGGTCCAAGATTGAAGGTGACAGCACGCCGACGTGGATTAGGTATCTCAAAAAATAAATATAGCCCATATCATCCCTGCAAAAAATGTTCCACATCTCTTTCACTTTCTGTATCGATTAACGGGAGCCCGAAAGGCATCCCTTTCCCCGACATCCCCGACGGAACCATCTTTTTACAATATGCCATATTTTTGACAAGGGTTGGGGGGGGGAGGGGCTGAGGTGAAAAACGCAGGAGGAGGCACAGATCGAATTTCGTAAGGGTTCACAGGTTCCCGCTTCAAGGTTCTGGGCGGCACGTGGGGCAGTTCCGCCGGGTCCGGTTTCAGCTCATTCAGAATTTCGTGCCCACCAGAGCCATTGAAAAATCCTGAAACATCTCATTGTCGAGCTTCCCCTTCACCACATCTTCCTTTATGATGCTCAGGGCGTTCAATGTGCTGAGCGGATCCTTGTAGGGCCGCCAATTTGTCAGGGCCTCATACACATCAATGATCGCCAGGGCTTTTGATTCAGGCAACAGGTCTTTCCCCTCCAGGCGTTTCGGGTAACCCGAACCGTCGCATCTTTCGTGGTGCTGCAAGGCGCCCAGTCTGACCCGCCTCTCCACCTTGGTCTGCACCAGGATATTGTATCCATGATTGGGGTGGGTCTTAATGAGTTCAAACTCATCTAGGGTCAGTCGCCGGGGGGCCTTGAGGATGCTGTCCGGAATTTCGAGTTTTCCCAGGTCGTGGAACAGGCCCATCAGACCGAATGATTTCAAGTCGTCATACCCATAACCGGCCTGTCGCGAGTAGGCCAGGCAGTGCAGCATGACATTGACCGAGTGCACGGATGTCGACGTATCCTTCAGGGTCACTTCAACCATCCTTTTCACAACAGCCTCATCTGCCATATACTCTCTCAGGACAATGTCTACCGTATCCCTCATATGAGGGACAACTTCGCCCACCGGCACGCTGACAGCCAAATCCAGAATCCTGGTCAGGAGCTGTTTTGACCGAAGAGGTTCGGTTTTCAGGATCGTTTTGAGGCGGCTATTGTATTCCTGATGTCGAGAAGACACAAAATCGAGTTGGTCGTTCAAAGAAACATACAGGTGTTTAGGCACCATATCCATCTTGACTCGAATCTCGTCGACATCAACCTCTCTTGGCTTGTATAGGACAAATCTCTCCGAGGTGGGGTCATGATAATACACATCGTACTTTCTGTAATCCTTGAGGTTTGTTGTTATCTGGGCCACTCTGCTCTTGTCCACAAGCGCGTCCTATTCTGCCGGTTCCGAGGTTCAAGGTTCAACGTTCTGAGATTTCCCGATTTCAGGCGAGCCCTCTACGCCCGTCCGCTCCTTTAAAAACACCTTCAAATCCCTGTAAACCAAATCGGAGGCCTCCGTCAGCAACTCAACGAAGGTCTCGCGATACCCCTTTTCGTGCATCCTCTCCTCGATAATTTTGCGGTACCTTTTCCGGCCTTCAGAGACCGTTCCCCGGAGACGATCCACGATTTCCAGGGGTTCCATCTCTTCCGGCAGCGTGAACTGTCCAACGATTCGGGTCGCCTCCCTTGCGATGAATTCCAACTGGTAGTTGGGACCTTCCGGAACAGTGCGTTCATATGTGTCGTGATACATCACGGCATTGCAGATATCCTCGGGTATATGAAACCGTTTCAGCACAAGCGCCCCGATCTCGGCATGGGTGGTCCCCAGCACCCGACGCTCCGCGTCTCGCGTTGGGAGACCTTCCGAAACCTTGAGGGCAATAATCTTTCGAAATTCATCCTTGAAGTGGATCGCCAGAACCAGTTTACCGATATTCTGAAGTATGGCCACGGTAAAGAGGTCTTCCAGCCTTTCATAACTTAGGATCTCTCCCATTACCCTGGACACGGCCCCACAAAACTGGGCCTGTCGTTGGAACTTATCAAAATTGAAAC
>JAWOIH010000426.1:0-3135 GCA_046484725.1 Candidatus Desulfacyla sp.
CCAGGGGAAACTTTTTTAGGAATACAAAATGTCGAATGGTTGAGTAGTTAAGTGGTTAAGTAGTTGAGTAGTCGAATGGTTGAGTAGTCGAGTGGGTCAGTTGGAAACATACCGATGGAGCAGACCGCATGGACATCCGTCTGAACAACTACTCAACCACTCAACAATTTCTTACACAGGGGAGACGGAAAACTTTTGGAATTTCAGAGCATAAAAGGGTTTAAGGACATTCTGCCGGGGGAATCCGCCATCTGGCAACAGGTCGAGGCGGAGGCGAGAAAAAAATTTTCCTCCTTTGGATTTGAGGAAATAAAAACGCCCATCGTTGAATGGACCGAACTTTTCAGCCGCGGCATCGGTCAGGAAACGGATATCGTGTCCAAGGAAATGTACTCCTTTGCAGACAGTAAAGGACGGGGGCTCACGCTCAGGCCGGAGGCAACCGCTTCCGTAGTAAGGGCCTACATTCAAAACAGGCTTTACCAGGCCTTTCCGGTTCAGAAACTCTACAGCATCGGTCCCATGTTTCGCCACGAGCGCCCTCAGAAAGGGAGGTTCCGGCAGTTTCACCAGATCAATGCCGAGCTTTTCGGGGATGCCGGTCCCAAGAGCGATGCGGAAATCATTCTTCTGGCCATCTTTCTGCTCGAAGACCTGCCTGTGGGAGCTCTCAGACTGCGCATCAATTCGCTGGGGTGTCCTGCATGCCGACCGGCCTTTAAAGAAAACCTGCAGGCTTACCTGCAGGACAAGACTGACCGTCTTTGTGCGGATTGCACCAAGAGACTTGATTTTAATCCCTTGCGAATATTTGACTGCAAACTGGATTCGTGCAGAGATGTCGTCTCAGAAGCCCCGGTTATCGTAGATTTCCTCTGCCAGGGCTGCCGGGAACATTTTCATCGCCTGCGGGAATATCTCAATGCTTATGAAATCACCTATATTCTGGACAGCAAACTTGTCAGAGGATTGGATTACTACAACAAAACCACCTTTGAAATTCAGACGGAGCTCCTTGGCGCGCAGAACGCGGTGGCCGGGGGCGGAAGGTATGACGGCCTCATTAAACTGCTTGGAGGGCCCGACCATCCTGCCATTGGATTTGCTGTGGGCATGGAAAGAATCATAGCTCTGATCGAAATGAACCAAATCCGCGAAGAAAAAGGGCCGGACCTTTTTATTGCCGCCATTGGGGATGCCGCAGACCTGGCCTCCTTTCTCTGGGCCGGCAGACTGAGAAAATCCGGCCTCTGGGTTGAGTTGGATTACGGCCTCCATGGTCTTAAATCGCAAATGAAAAAAGCAGGCCGTCTTCGGGCCGGAAAGGTACTGATTGTGGGGGATGATGAAATGACATCGGGAAAGGGCATTCTGAGAGATATGGCCGGCAAGGAGCAGATTGAGCTGGAACTTGAAAATATCGTGCCTGTTTTGGAGGGTATTTTAAAAAATGGATGAGCAGGGAAAACAACCAATCGATACCCTCGAAGACTGGAAGCGCACCCATGATTGCGGAGCGCTGCGGGTAGAGAACGTAAACGACGAAGTCACTCTCATGGGATGGGTCAACAGCAGAAGAGATCTCGGCAACCTTATTTTTATAGACCTGCGCGACAGGGGTGGGATTACCCAGGTGGTCTTTGATCCGCAGGGCAGCCCGGAAGCCCATGACAGGGCACATATTCTGAGAAATGAATGGGTCGTGGCAGTCAGAGGAAAAGTATCTCTGCGGCTCAAAGGTCAGGAAAATACCAGCCTCTCCACCGGCGACATAGAATTAAACGCTTCCGATCTGAAGATTCTGAATCGAACGGAAACGCCTCCTTTCCAGGTGGATGGGACCGTTGACGCGTCTGAAACGCTCAGGTTGAAGTACCGATATCTGGAGCTGCGAAGACCCCAGATGTTCCATAATTTTCAACAAAGACATCGCATCGGCGCCTCTATCCGAACCTTTCTGGATCGCCTCGGTTTCATCGATGTGGAGACCCCGATCCTCACCAAGAGCACCCCGGAAGGGGCACGGGATTATCTTGTTCCGAGCCGTGTAAACCGGGGAATGTTTTACGCGCTTCCACAGTCCCCACAGCTTTTCAAGCAACTGCTCATGATGGCCGGTTTTGACCGCTATTATCAGATTGTTCGGTGTTTCAGGGATGAAGATCTCAGGTCCGATCGCCAGCCTGAATTCACCCAGGTCGATCTGGAAATGGCATTTGTACAGGAAAATGACGTGATGGCTGTTTTTGAAGAGATGATGATGCATCTCTTTGAAGAGATCCTGAATGTTCAGATCCCTTCACCCATTGTCCGCCTCACCTACCACGAAGCCATGTCCCGTTTTGGAACAGACAGGCCGGATATGCGGTTCAACATGGAGCTGAAGGACTTATCCTCGATAGCCGCACGATCCGATTTCAAAGTATTCAAGGGGGCTGTTGAATCGGGAGGATCGGTAAAAGCGATCTGTGTCAAGAGGGGCAGCCAGGCTTATTCAAGAAAATCCCTTGACGAACTGGCCTCTGTAGTCCAGAAGGCAGGAGCCGGAGGGCTTGCATGGGTCAAGGTCAATGAAGGTGCGGAATGGCAGTCTTCCATTGCCAAATTCTTTTCTGATGACCACAAACGCGCCATCAACAAAGAAATGGAAGCCACGGCCGGCGATTTGATCCTGATTGTGGCGGATCGATTGAAAATCGTCAACGAAGCCCTCTGCGCTCTTCGACTAAAAGTCGCCAGGCAACAGGATCTCATCCGCAGCGGGGACTATGCTTTTGCCTGGGTCACCGAATTCCCGTTGCTGGAGTACGACGAAGAGGCGCAGAGATTTGCGGCCGTGCATCATCCGTTTACCTCCCCCTTTGAAGAGGATCTGGACCTGCTGGATAAAGACCCTTCAAACATCAGGGCACGTGCCTACGATCTGGTCTTAAACGGCGCAGAGATCGGGGGAGGCAGCATAAGGATACACAACACAGAGGTGCAGGGGAAAATTTTTCAGGCCCTGGGAATTTCTTCCGGAGAAGCACAGTCCAAGTTCGGGTTTCTGCTGGATGCGCTGAAATACGGCGCCCCTCCCCATGGGGGCATGGCCCTGGGCTTTGATCGTCTTGTCGCCATTATGACCGGCGCAGT
>JAWOIH010000020.1:0-5280 GCA_046484725.1 Candidatus Desulfacyla sp.
GGCAGGCGTTTAAATCGGTTCCGCCTCAGGGAATCGCTCGGCACCCCTTATTGGAATCAGGAGAAGAATTCATGGGACTACTGGTAAGATGGTTGATCTTGACCGCCGCGATTACGGTTGCCTCTTATCTCATCACGGGCATCCAGGTGAGCGGATTTTTCAGCGCATTTTTCGCGGCCGCCATTCTGGGCGTCCTGAACGTCTTTTTCCGACCGATCCTCCTCATCCTGACCCTCCCCATCAATATCCTGACCCTGGGTCTTTTTACCTTTGTCATCAATGCGGTCCTCTTGAAAATGGCCTCGGGCGTCATCTCCGGGTTTGAGGTGCATGGATTCTGGTCGGCCGTATGGGGCGCTTTGATCATCAGCCTGGTGAACTGGCTTCTGGGTTCGTTTATCACGGATCGGGGGACCGTGGGATACACGGATCTGCGAAGGAGGGACGATGGCCGGTGGGAGTGAAACCCCACTGGTGTGTGGAACTCGGAACGCGGAACTCGGAACGGGGAACTCCGAACGCGGGAGACGGAACTGCTGGCGATGCATTTGCCGGTTTTTGATAAAGGAACGCTGAAAAGCATTGGTCGGTTGTTGTCACATGGCGCCTATGGGCTGGGCGGTTGCAGGTGGTAGTGATTTCCTGCGACAGGCAGATGCAACCAACACAAAGAAAATAGGTTTTCCCCGTTTCTTTACAAAAAAATCCTTTGTGTGCCTTGCATGTTTGTGTGAGGTACTATGGTTGCGGCTATGCCGCTTAGAGAAGATGGAACATCATGAGCAAGAAGGAAAAGACCTGCTTTGTCTGCCAGAACTGCGGGTACGAGGCCATCAAATGGATGGGCCGATGTCCTGACTGCGGCCAGTGGAGCAGTATGGTGGAGGAGATCCGCAAACCGCCCGGGAAGGAAACGCGTCGGGCGGCGGGATCTGCAATGGGGCAGGCAGAGCGTCTGGAGGCCATTTCCCTGGCCCCTGAGATGCGGCTTAAGACCGGTCTCTCCGAATTCGACCGGACCCTCGGGGGCGGCGTGGTCCCTGGGTCGTTGATCCTGATCGGGGGGGACCCCGGGATCGGAAAATCGACCATTATCCTTCAGGTGATGGATCGTCTGGCCCGCCAGAAGTTGCGGGCCTTGTACCTTTCAGGGGAGGAATCGGCCCAGCAGATCAAACTGAGGTCCGAGCGACTCGGCATCCATTCCCAAGACCTGTTTGTCATGACCGGGACCTGCATCGAGGATTTTCTGGAACGGCTGGGCCCCTTGAAGCCGGATATCGTGGCCGTGGACTCGATCCAGACCATGTACACGGAGGATATGGCCTCGGCCCCGGGAAGCGTGGGGCAGGTGAGAGAAGTGGCCTCCCGCTTGATGGCCTATGCCAAGGGAACGGGGATTCCGGTCTTTTTGGTGGGCCATGTGACCAAGGACGGGGCCATTGCCGGACCCAAGGTCTTGGAACACCTGGTGGACACGGTCCTCTATTTCGAAGGGGATCGCGGACACCTGTTCCGAATCCTGCGGGCCGTCAAGAACCGGTACGGATCCACCAACGAGATCGGCGTGTTCGAGATGACGGATTCGGGGCTCGATGCGGTGGGAAACCCTTCCAGGATCTTTCTTCAAGAGCGACCCGAAGATGTGCCCGGCTCTGCGGTGATCTGCTGCATGGAGGGGACCCGCCCCCTCTTGGTGGAGATCCAGGCCCTGGTAGGCCCCAGTCCCCTGGGCATGCCCCGGAGAACGGCCATCGGCGTGGATCACAACCGGATTTCCCTCCTGGTGGCCGTACTGGGGAAACGGCTGGGCATGGAACTGGGAGACCAGGATATCTTTGTCAATGTGGCCGGGGGGCTGAAGGTGGACGAGCCGGCCGCGGACCTGGGGATCGTATCGGCCATGATGTCGAGCTTTCTAAACCGGCCTATCAGCCGCGACCTGGTCGTATTCGGCGAGGTGGGGCTTGCCGGTGAGGTCCGGGGGGTGAGTCAGCCCGAGATGAGACTCAACGAGGCTGTGAAATTAGGATTTTTACACGCCATCCTTCCCAAAACCAGCCTTGAGGGGCTGAAATCCGCCAAAAGCATGAAGGTATCGGGAGTGGGGTCGGTCCAGGACCTTTATGATTGTTTGTTCGATGGATGATGTGACCGGAGGTCGGAAAAAGCCTGTAGGCAGTAGGGGGTAAGCAGCAGGAAGTATAAGCAATGAGGGAAATGAGTAACCGGCAGTTGGAAGAAGAAGGCAGGAAGTTGAGAGGGTGAGAGGGTGAGACCCCCGGCCCGAGGCCTGAAACCGGTGACCGGTAATAGGGCCTATTTGATGTCAATAAATTGACAAAAATTTATGCCCCGGCACGTGCGATGGCATGTCATTTCCAAATGTCGGCGTGTCGTCACCGTAACTATATGAAACTAAATATGAATATTATTCTCATCTCTTTGGCATAATTCCTGCTGTGGACACCTCAGGATCGGATTTTCTTGCGGGGCTTGTTCGGGTGACGTCGTCTGCAACAGGCTCGTCGGCAGGAAAAAGAGCAGCCAATTCTCCATCGATGGGTTTTGGAGATTGGCATCAAAGACCATGAACAGAGAAAGGATGTGAAAGAGAAATGTCGGAACTTGCACAAACAATGGATCAGGCGGTAAAGGCCATGGCGGAAAAGGAGGGAAAGTATCTGACCTTCACGCTGGCCAAAGAGGAGTATGGCATCAGTATCCTGAAAATCAAGGAGATTATCGGGATGATGCCGATTACTTCCGTGCCTCAGACACCCGATTATGTGAAAGGGGTCATCAACCTTCGGGGCAAGGTGATTCCGGTGGTGGATTTGAGGGGAAGGTTCGGGATGGAGGAGATTGATTACACGGAGCGTACCTGTATCATCGTGGTGGAAATCCGGGGCGAGAACGGGATGATCATGATCGGCATCGTGGTGGATTCGGTGTCCGAAGTCCTGAACATCAAGAAGGAGGATATCGAGGCGACGCCCACCTTTGGCGCCCGGCTAAATACGGAATACATCCTCGGCATGGCCAAGATGGAAGGGGGCGTCAAGATACTCCTGGATATTGATCGCGTATTGGGTTCGGAAGAAGTTGCCATTTGACGATGGGCGGGAAAAAGAGAGGGGGAAGCCTCCCTCCCTTTTGACATCCCTTATTGACACAACCCCGAGATTCCCCGTATACTTTCTTTATGAGCAGTAAAATATCAGATGCCCTTGCCGGCGCACCTGGGATCATAGAAGGATACGGAGGCGGCTCGGATGAGCTTTAAGCGGAAACGGGACCAGGGCTATTGGCCGGACGCGTATGTGAGCAAACGGCAGGTCGCATCCAGGGCCATTCGGCGGATCAAACGGGGCCAGAGGGTCTTCATCGGCTCTTCCTGCGGCGAACCCCAGGCCCTGGTCAGGGAGTTGGCGGCCCAGTTCCAGAACTTTACAGACCTGGAGATCGTCCGCATCCTGAGCCTGGAAACCACTCCGCTGACCGACATTGCAGACAGGACCGCCACCCAGAGCTTCAACATACGGTCATTCTATCTCGGCTCCGCCAAACCCAGGGCCCTGTCCAGAAACAAGCGATTTATAACCCCCATTAACCTGTCGGCCATTCCCCGTCTGTTCAAAAGCCGGCAACTCCCCATCCATGTCGCGCTGATCCAGGTGTCGGAGCCGGACGATTTCGGCTGGATGAGCCTAGGCGTCAGCGTGGACGTGTCGATTGCCGCGGCCCAGTCCGCGGACATGGTGATCGCCCAGGTGAACCCGCGCATGCCCCGTGTCATGGGCCGGAGCTTCATCCATGTGGATGAGGTGGACTGGATCGTGGAACAGGAAGAGGAACTCCTGACCATAGGAAAACCCCCTGAATTCGAATCGGCCAAGCAGATTGCCCGATATGCGGCCCGGCTCATTGAAGACGGCTCGACCCTCCAGATCAGCCTCGGCACCACCCCGGAGGCCCTGTTCCTGGGGCTTTCCGACAAAAACGACCTGGGGGTCCATACCCAGTTTCTCAGCGACGGCATCATGAATCTCTTTTCGCGGGGGGTGATCACCAACCGGAAAAAGGGGTTCAATGACGGGAAACTGGTGGCCAGCGGCGCCATCGGGTCCGCCAATCTGTATGAGTTCCTTCATGACAACCCCGGCATCGAGTTTCACCCTTCCGATTACGTGAACGACCCCATGATCATCGCCCGCCACAACAAGATGGTTGCCCTGAACGTGGCCATGGCCATCGACCTGACCGGTCAGGTGGCGGCCGATGCCCTCCCTTACAACAATTTTTCCGGGGTGATCGGGATCATGGACTTTGTCAGGGGGGCCAGCCAGAGCGTGGGCGGCAAGAATATCCTGATGCTCCCCTCAACCACTCTGGACGGCAAGAGCAGCCGTATCGTACCACTTCTGGAAAGCATCCCTGTAGTGGTGCCCAGGGGCGATATCCAGTACGTGGTGACCGAGTACGGGGTGGTGAATCTCTTCGGCAAGAGCCTTCAGGAACGGGCCATCGCCATGATCAGCGTTGCCCATCCCGACTTCCGGGATGAGTTGTTCTACAAGGCCAAGGAGATGGGCCTGTTGGGCCAGGAGCGAACCCTGGTCGAGAGCATCCGGAGCGTGTATCCGCTCAAGATTGAAGAAACCCGCATCATTGACGGCCTGCCGACCTTCTTCCGACCCGCAAGGCTGACCGATGAGAGGATGATTCAGGAGCACTTTTACGGCCTGGATCGCCGGGATGTGGTGAAACGATTTTTTCTTCCAAAGACCGCTTTTGTCAGTGAAGACGTGGCCGAGGTGTTCCAGGTCGACTATATTCATAACATGTCGATCGTAGCCGTGACCGGCAGCCCCGGATTTGAAAAGGTCATTGCAGTGGGATGTTATTTCCTCGATCCGGCCAGCAATATGGCAGAGGTCGCCTACAGCGTGGACAAGGAGTGGCAGGGAAAGGGGATATCCACAATCCTGCAGGAAAAACTGGTTCGAACGGCCATGGAGCATGGCATCAGCGGAATGGTGGCCTACACCACGCCCAGCAACAGATTCATGATCGGTCTTTTTTACAAACTGCCGTACAGGATCGAAACCACCTGCGATGGGGAGGTCCTGACCCTCAAGGCGCGGTTCGACCGGCTTAGAGCGCCTGTGCCGTGCAGCACGTGAGGGTTTGGACGGGTTCTTGTTGCTCGTTGCTGGTTGCTGGTTGCTCGTTACTGGTTGCCCCAGGGACATCCTATTGACAATTGACGAGTGACAA
>JAWOIH010000021.1:0-3829 GCA_046484725.1 Candidatus Desulfacyla sp.
CTCGTAGGCCTCCTTGGCCTCCTTCTTGACATCCTCCCCGGATACGGTCCCGGACTTGCTCTGGGGTTGGTCCTTGTCACCGCAACCCGACAATGTCCACGGGACCAACAACATGACTGCCAGCAACCCCCTTACGAACATAACACGTTTCATTTGAACGCCTCCTCTCGCTATTGTTGATTTGCCTATTATCCCCACGGCGGAATAGCCGCACCTGGGATTGAAACAAGATTAAGGAAATGACCCAACGCGAGCCCTTGTTTCTATTTGGGCGGCCCTTTGATCACGTCCCCGGCGCCTTTGATTGACGCTGTCAGGGCTTCCCTTACCGCCTTGGATGCCTGTGTCCCGATTTGATCACCCGCTTCAAGTGCCCCCGTGACCGCTTCCTTGGTTGCCTTGCCGATATCGGCGCCGGCCTTGCCTGCCACCTGGATGGCCCCCTCAGTGGCTGCAACAGCTGTCTTGGCCACATCTGCCCCCACATCTGAACCCGCTTTCACAATTCCCATGACAGTGGACTTGATGGTCATGAACACGTCCTCACCCATCTCTTTTGCGCCCTCGATTGCCCCTGTGACAATTTCTCCCACCCTTCTTTCAATGGCAACCGTAAAATCTCCCACTCCCTCAATCGTCGCCCTGACCAGGTCAGCGCTCGTCTCCGCAATGGATTCCGCCTTCGCCCCGGTACCCTTGAGCGCCCCAATAACTGCCTTCTTGGTAACCCTGCCAATCTCCGTTAGTGTGCTCTCCTCCATCTCGAACCTCCATTTTTGAGTTCTCCTTCAAAAAACTCCCTATCCTGGACTCTTTTCCCTCAGTTTATGGATCTCTTTGTTCATGCTCCTTGCATGAAGGGATTTTTTTGCCAGCTTCGGCAAGGTCAGAATTGCCACGATGGCTCCCCCCATGATAGAGGAATAAAAAATCAAGCCCGTAATGGATAGTTGAAAGGTCCAGGTAAAAAATTTGAAATCCAAAGGCATACTGTTCTGTATCGCAGTGACGATGATTACCAGTAGAAGTAAAAAGGTGATGATTAATGAAAAATACATGATTAGCCTCCCTTACATTCGTGGCGGATCCGCTGCAATTGAAAAATGCCTTTAAAAACAGGCGGATGACACGGATAGCGATGCTGTTTCACAGGGTATTGATGGTTGATTCCTTCCATAGGGTTTCGGTTATTCCTGTGGTTTTTCCTTTTCCACCACCTTAGATGCTTCTTCTTCTCGCATCCTTTTTTCCATCTTTGCCAAAAGCTCGGCTGTGGTTTTCTTGAGATCCTTAGACCCCCCGGTTCGTTGAAACGCCAGAACCGCAATGATCAAAGCAATAATCGCAATAAGAAGTGTTATAACTGTCATGGCTAATCCTCCCTTCTCTCTCTCGAGATTGTCTCCGTGTTTCCCGCAATACACTGAAAGGAATGTATTTCAATGAGAGGCCTGCTTATTTGCCCATAAGCAACACACCCTACTGGTACCCCGTCATCCCGGTCTTTGAACTGGTGGCTGGGCCCGCACTTCCATTTTTCTTTTTCCCGCTGCTACGGTGTGGGACACCATTTCGTAGGGCTCCTGGAGAAGGTTCATGGCCCCGCGAAGTACACGAAACCGGTCGGACTTCAGATGGCTGTTCAGGTTTTCCCGGGTATTCCATTCTTCGAGGATATGGAGTTCATTTTCATCCTCCATGCTCCGGCAAAAGTCGCAGCGCAGGCATCCCTTCTCTGTCCGTATGGAACCGATCAGGGAAGCGATCGCCTGAGACAGCTCCATGCGCTTCTCAGGAAGAACCTTCATTCGTATGATGACCAGTATCATGCAGATGGTATTTGCAAGTGGCTTGCCAACAACCGGGGAAGGAAAGGAAGCTATAATCATGTATAGATAACGGTAGATTAGATGAATGGGAGAGAAACGTGGAGAAAGGTGAAACGGTTGGTTTGGCCTCAATATATGGTGGAACCTCCATATATTGAGGGAGCCTTTTTTCTCCACTCTGTATAAAAGGGCAACTTACCTGGGCCACTCTACCGTGGTCAACTCGAGCCGCCATACGGGTCCGTTCAAAAACATGGCGCCCTCGAATCTCACGAACGCGGGAACATCCCCTGTGACGAGCCAGTAGCGCAGGTCAGGCGGGCTTTTTCCCAGCAACGAGGCGATCACGCCGGTGAGCCCGCCGATCTCCAGCTTTACCAGCGAGCGCATGGTCTTCAGGGGACGACCGCCCAGCATCACCTCATCCTCTCCCTCCCAACCCCACTCCATCTCGATCAGTTGCGGTTCCGGCATGAAGACAGCCATGTGCACCGTGGCACCGGCACCCCCTGGAAGGTTTTTCAGCAGTACCAGCGCCATGCCGTTATATAGATCGTCCGGCATTTCGAACGTTCCGCTGGCCACCTCTGGTTTGCCGTCCTTCTCCGCCTGACTTAGGGCCTTGTATTGCCCGCTCCCGCGATCGAACGACACCTCCAAGGTCGGGCAGGATGGGCCGTGCTGCACGAGACGGTAGGCCTCAAGCCTGAAAACGCCCTGTTGCGAGAATGTGGCCGATTCATCGTAAAGCGAACCATCTGTGAATCTCAGGAGCGTGCGGCACTCGACCAGGTCGCCTGTCGCCTTCTGGCAGACCTCGCCGTAGGCGATCGCTGCCCCGTCAAGCGATTTGAGCACAACGAAACCTCGAAAGTTTCCCTCCATCAGACGGACACGAATCGGCGCAGCTTCAACGGCCCACGACCAGAGCAGCGCGGCAATAACGACGAAAAATAGTAATGGCTTTGCATTCACGAGTGACATCCTTTATTCGTTTTGCGGCGTCCAACCCAACGCCGTTTGGTGATCCAGTGTGGCAACGAATCGGATCCTGTTCCGTACCCCGACCCGCCCGGTGCGTCGGCATGAACAGCGAAACACATCAGCCGGAATGGCGGTGCAGAAACGCTTGTTTCAATATATCCATAGTGATTCCATCCATGGGCAAAGTCACGTTTCATGCGTTTTTGGCTTTTCGTCTATATTCCTCCCATACTGGCTTGGCATATCATCTATTCCAGGTTGGAATTGACGAAATCCCAATTGATGAGGTCTTTGATAAAGGAATCAAGATAGTCGGCACGCCTGTTCTGATAGTCCAAATAGTAGGCATGCTCCCACACATCCACTGTCAGCAATGGCTTCAACCCGTGGGCAATGGGGGTATCGGCGTTCGAGGTCTTCATGATCTTCAACTTCCCGTCCCGCAGCACCAGCCAGGCCCAGCCGCTGCCGAACTGAGTCAGGGCAGCATTTTTGAATTCCTGAACGAACTTGTCATGCCCCCCGAGGTCCGAGGCGATCTTCTGCGCGATGGGGCCCGTGGACGATCCGCCGCCCCCGGGTTTCATGGCTCGCCAGTAAAAGGCGTGGTTCCAGGTTTGCGCTGCATTATTGAATATTGCAGTCTTGTCGGCTTTGCCGGCCGTCTGGGTGATGATTTCCTCCAATGGCAAATCCTCAAACTCCGTTCCTGCTAACAGCTTGTTAAGGTTATCGACATATCCCTTGTGGTGCTTGCCGTAGTGGAAACCAATCGTATTTGCTGAGATTACGGGGTCCAGCGCGTTATCCGCGTAGGGCAGGGGCGGCAGGACATGGGGAGATGTACTTTTGATCTTGTCGGTGTTCATCATTTTTTTCTCCTATGTGATGGGGTATAAGTTAAAATGTTATCCTTCAGCGGCGCGCCGCGTGCAGTCCGTCCGCTGATAACACTTGGGAAACCGACCGGTACGGCTCCAATACCGCACCGGAAAAGTGACCTCAGGTCTTAAGGA
>JAWOIH010000053.1:0-2908 GCA_046484725.1 Candidatus Desulfacyla sp.
CCTGCTCACGCCGGTGCTGCTGCGGCCGATCATGCGGCTGGTGAACGAATACCAGCTCTCGTCACTGGCGGATCTGTTCGCCTTCCGATACCGCAGCCAATTTGCCCCCTCCCTTGAACTCCCGAAACAGCCGTTTGAAGGCCTTCTTTTTTAACTCGAGTTCCTCTTCCATATGGGCAGAGACGATGATGATGAAAAAGACGTGGTTCATCCAGTCGGGCTTTTCCTGGCTGATGAGGAAAAAGTCCTCCAGCAGATCGAGCTGGGTCGACTCAAAAATACCTTCTGAGATGAGGTCCACGTCATCGGTGTAAAAGGCGAGGACCTCTCGAAAAGCGGGTTTGGGAAAGAGCTTGAGCGACAGCTTGGTGACGATGCCGGTGGTGCCGAACCATCCGATGAAGAGTCCGGGGAGGTCCGGCAGGGGCCCCCTTGAGAACCAGGAAGGACCGAGAGACCCGGCGCCTATGGTGCAGATCTCGCCCGTGGGGAGGACCACCTCCATGCCGTTCACCATGTCTGAGTTGATCCCGTACCGGGGCGAAATATGCCCGTGCCCCTGGATCAGGGCATTGCCCACCACCGTCACCGTGGGGGGGGCCTCGGGGGTGGAATGCTGGAGACGGGGATGGTGCCTTTTGAGATAGGACTGGAGCCCGGCCTGGGATACCCCCGGTTCGATCAGGGCATACCGGTTGATCTCGCTGACCTCAATGACGCGGTCCATCTGTTTCATGTCGAGGACAATCCCCCCGCGGTTGGGGACCACCAGGGCCGACAGGGTGAAGCCGCCGCCCAGAGGGGTCACGGGGATCTTTTCCCGATTGGCCAGAAGGACCACATCCCTGACCTCCTCAACGGTCCTGGGCATGACCACATAATCCACCTGCCGGGGGGGCTGGGCCCCTGAATCCCGGGAATAGATGAAACGCTCCTCCGGTCGGTTCGACATCCTGTCTTCTCCGACAATCTCCCTCAGTTGGCTGAGTATATCCATAGGGCCTCCTTTGAACGCGGAACGCGGAAAGGGGAACGCGGAAGGTAAGGCGCTCCCATACCAGGGTTTCAGGAGATTTTTCTTATGCTACTTTTTTCACAATGTCAAACGGGAAATCGGCTTTCTCCTTGACATGGCGGAAGCGCTTCATATATCTATTGTCTGTCACAGCTTCTTAACGGTTCACCTTTTCCGGGTTCGAAGATTCATCCCGGACCCCGATAACCGCCCACCCTCAACTCATCTCTCAAGAGGGAAAGACGATGTATACTCTGAAATTTGATGAAAACGTGTGTCAGACCTGCCCCACGGGAGACTGCCTGGTCAAGTGCCAGTATCTCCATCTCGACAAGGAGACGGCCGTGGCAGAGATGGTGAAGATCGGTCAGGGGGAGGATTCCTTTGTCCTCAACGACTGCGTCACCTGTTATGCCTGCGAGGAGTACTGCCGGAGGGGGAATCACCCCTTCTACCTCATTACGGAGCGGCGCCAGGAAAAGGGGATCCTGACCGCGCCGAGGGCCATCACCCGGCAGTGGATCAACATCGGCGAGCCCCAGGGAAAATATCGGCTGGGCGAGGTCAAGGAGCGGGTGCTCTCCTTCGGCTTCATGCCGGAATTCCTGGGCTGGATCAAGGGAAGGCTCTTCGAAGATGTCATGCCTTCGTATATCTTCGGTCAGGAGTTCTTCTGCAACGTGGTGTACATCCATTTTGCGGATACTGCCGTCATCAAGGAAAGGCTTCCCCAGGTGGTGGACAATTTTAGAAAACTGGGGGTCAAGGAGGTGATCTTTCTCCACGATGAATGCTACGGCGCCTTCACCCAGCTGGCCCCGGCCTTTGGGATCGAGGTGCCCTTCAAATCGATCCACTATTATGAATATCTCCACCAGCGGCTCACGGAATTAAAAGACCACATCCGGCCGCTCAACATAAGGGCCGCCTATCAGAGGCCCTGTTCATCGCGGCTTTCTTCCGACCAGCACCATTTTGTGCGGGACATCATGGACCTGATCGGCGTCGATCTGGTGGAGCGGGAGTATCAGGATGAAAACGCCCTCTGCTGCGGCGGGATATTGAGCATGAACTACGGGTATGACCTGGCCCATGATGTCCAGAAGCGGAACATCGACGACATGACGGCCCACGGCGCCCGGTACTGCATCTTCAATTGCCCGGCGTGCCAGAGCACGCTGGGGACCCTGGTGGCCAAGCAGGGGATACAACCGATACACATGATTCATCTCTGCCGGAAGGCCATCGGCGAGATGTAAGCATGGGAGGAGACGCTATGACGGATATTACCCAGTCGCTTGCCGGGATCGTGGGAGAGGCCTATGTCTCCAACCACCCTGAGGAGGCCTATTTTTATGCCCGGGACCCCGGGCTCATGCCCCCCCATGCGCCGGATTATGTGGTGGTTCCAAAATCTGTCGAAGAAATCCAGGAGATCGTCCGCCTGGCCAACCGCGAAAAGATTCCGGTCGTCCCCATGGGGGCCGGCCTGGCCCTGACCGGCCTGGTCATTCCCCTGAAAGGGGGGATCGTGATCGACATGAAGCGGATGAACCGGATTTTGAAGGTCAATGAGACGGGCCGGCATGCCATTGTCGAAGGGGGGACCTCCCAGGGTTTCCTCAAGGCCTATCTGGAAAAACACCATCCCCGGCTTCGGCACAGCATCCCCGATTCCCCGGCCACGGCCACCATCGCGGCCAATGTCATGATCCACGGCCAGGGAAGGCTGACCCAGCAGTACGGATTCAATTCCGATATGATCTCCGGCCTGGAGGTGGTGCTGGCATCGGGCGAGGCCTGCCGGATCGGGTCCTGCGCCCTCTCTTCGGAGTGGTTTTCAAAAGGCGCCCCCCTCCCCGACCTGACCGGGCTTTTTTTGGGCTGGTTCGG
>JAWOIH010000057.1:0-4631 GCA_046484725.1 Candidatus Desulfacyla sp.
GATCTAAAGGAGAACTTATGAGCAATTACCGGATCAGGCCCCTCCAAACGGGGACGATCATTGTTGACAAGGGTGCATACGTTACCAGGGGCATCGGGCTCGGAACCGAAGTAGAGATTCCCGGCACCTGCTGGTATCTGACGGATGGAGAACACAAGGTCATGGTGGATACGGGGATGTGCCATACCAAGCTCGCTGATTGGCATCACCATGGCTCACGGCAGGATCCCGGGCAGGCCGTGGATGAGCAGCTGAAGGCCCTTGGTGTGGATCCGGCGAAGATTGAGATGGTCATCTTCACGCACCTTCACTGGGATCATTGCCACAATCTGGACAAGTTCACAAATGCTCGATTTGTGGTTTCAGCGGCGGAATTGGCATTCGCCCTGGAGCCGATACCGCCGTATTACAAGTCTTACGAGTACCACAAGTTGGGCACCAAGGCCCCCTTTTTGGGGATCGGCTTTGAAACCGTGGACGGGGAGAAGGAGATACTGCCGGGAATTTCGGTCTTTCCCTCCCCAGGCCATTCGCCGGGACATCAGGCGGTGGCGGTCGATACCGACAAAGGCCTCCACATCATTGCGGGCGACGCGATATTTGCTTACGACAACCTTGAACCGGCATCCCCCCATCTTCCATTTACGGTCCCGGGCCGTTTCGCTGACATCATCGGTTGCTGGAAAAGCATCGAAGAGATCGTTCACCGGTCAAAGATAGTCCTTCCAGGCCATGACAAGCGGGTAATGGAAGTCGAAGAGTATCCGGTATAGGTATTCTAGAAGGAGATCGTCTCATAGACATAACTCTTGACAGCTTGTTGACAGGGGCCAAGGCGGCCCGGGGAGTGGCCGTGGTGGTGGATGTATATCGTGCTTTCACCTGTGCGCCCCTGCTTTTCTCTTTAGGATTGCAACGGTCCATTCTCGTAGCGGACCCCGAGGAGGCCCTGGACATGAAAAAAAAAGATCCGGGCCTTGTATTGGTAGGGGAGGTAAAAGGTGTTCCCATTCAAGGTTTCGACCTGGGCAACTCCCCCAGCCAGATCCTGAGACAACCTCGGGGATTCTTTCAGACCAGGACGGCTGTCCAGCGCACTTCAGCCGGAGTTCAGGGGGCCCTGGCCGCATTGGAGGGAGCAGATGAAGTCCTTTTGGGCAGTTTCACACTGGCCCAGGCAGTCAGCCACTATATCCTTTCCAGGGCGCCTGATAAAGTCAGCATCGTGGCAATGGGCATCCAGTTGAAGGAAAAGGCTCCGGAGGACGAGTGGTGCGCCCGTTTCATATCGTACCTGCTCGGCGTTGGTGATTATGATCACAACCAGGCAATGCGAGAAATCCTTTTCCATCAGACCACCCAAAAATTCTTGAAACGGGATCGGGAGGAATTCCCACCCGAAGACCCGTTGCTTTGTCTTCAGCCGAATATTTACGACTTCGTGCTCAGGGCCGCGAAGGAAGGCGATCAGGTCGTGGTCCAGAGGATTCAGGTTCCCGAAACGCGAGCTCAGTCCTCCGCAAAGGGATGCACCCGGGAGGCGGTATGAAATCCATAGCCATCATCGCCACCCTCGATACGAAGGGCCATGAGGCCGCCTATCTGAAGTCGCTCATCGAAGATCTTCGCTTTGGGACCGTTCTGCTGGATACGGGCATCCTGGGGCCCCCTTTTCCTTCTGTTCCAGTTCCCGACCTGTCGGCCGATGAGATCGCAAAGGCCGGGGGTGAAGACCGGGCGGAGTTGGCCATGAAAAAATCGGAGCGGGGGGCAAGGGATCGTGGGATTCGGGCCATGTCCAGGGGAGCGGCATTCTACCTAAAGAGGCTGCATGATGAAGGCCGGATCTGCGGGGCCATAGGCCTGGGCGGGGCCCAGGGTACCGAAATCTGTGCCTACGCCATGCGCGCCCTGCCAATAGGTGTACCCAAAGTGATGGTCTCTACGGTCGCCTCCGGAGTTACGCCTTTCGGAATTTACACCGGCACAAGGGACTTAACCATCATGCACTCGGTGGTGGACATTATGGGTCTTAACTCCCTGACCAGGCGCATCTTGGCAAACGCGGCCGGTGCGATAGCAGGCATGGCAGGCATGCCGTTGCCGGAAAGCAGCGGCGGGAGACTCAGAGTGGGCCTCACGCTGTACGGGCAGACCACGCCTGCTGGAATGGCCCTAAAGGCCCTTCTTGAATCAGCCGGATACGAGGTCTTCGCGTTTCACTCCAACGGAACCGGAGGCAAGGCGATGGAGGAACTGGCCGTAGAGGGGTTCATCGATGCCATCTTTGACCTGAGCACTCATGAACTTACGGACGAGCTGTTCGGAGGTATCCACGGGAGCGACCGTGAGAGGCTGCTTGGAGGCGGGTTAAAGGGAGTTCCCAGGCTGGTACTGCCCGGGGCGTTGGACATTATTACACTGCGGGAGCCGGAAACCGTCCCCGAGGAGTACAGGGATCAGCCAAGTGTGCCTCATAATCCTCACATCACCCTTGTCCGCATCAGCCCGGCACAGTCGAGAAGACTGGCCGAGGTTATGGCCGAGAGGCTCAACTGCTCCAAAGGCCCCGTAACGGTCGTTATCCCTTGGGGTGGATTTTCTTTTTATAACCGGGAGGGTCTTCATTTCCGGGACCTCGGGGCCGATAGGGCGCTAGTGGATACACTCAAAGAGGGCCTCAGATCCGATATTCCAATCTATGAATTCGAAGAGCATATAAATGACCAGGTTCTGCCGGGTAAGCTTTTTCATCTCTTCGAAGGCCTGCTCAAACCTGCCGGGAACCGCTTGGGACGCAGAAGGGATGATTAGAGACAACCTGGAAATTCCAACTCTGGACCACCATGTGCACCGTGATCCGCGAATTCTCAAGGTCTATTCGAAGGCCAGGCGCATGTACAGTCTGGAGGGCCGTTTTCACCACAACATGGACCATGTCGCGCGAGATCTCCGCCGTTCCCTTCTGATTGCGGATACGGAGGAACACGTCGACTACAGTGTGCTGGTGCCAGCCGTTTTGCTTCATGATATCGGCTTCTGCGACCCACAATTCGAGGAATTGGGTCATGATGTAGTCGGCGCCCGGACGGCCCGGTCCATATTGGAAGAATGCGGTTACGGCAAAGATGCCGTCTCGGCGATCTGCCATTGCATTCTATCTCATAAAGGCAGGGGCGAAAGCCCCCGCACGCTGGAAGCCAAGATCCTGTATGATGCGGACGTTCTTGAAAAGGCCGGTTATTTCGCCTTGATACTGGTAGGAAAGCTGATGTGTGAGTTTGGCGAATCGCTTGAAGACTGCCTGTCACGGGAACGAAAAGATCGCGACATGGAGTTGTCACGAGGGTTTTTCACCAAAAAGGCGAGGGAACTCGACGGCAATCGCCTGGCGCGGACGATGGATCTCTACGAACAGCTTAGGAAAGAGATAGAAGAAGAACGGCCCGATTATCTGATCACCGAAAGGGACCTGTGGCTAAAAGACCCGCCGTATGCCATTTTCTCTTGAGGGATGAAAACATGAAGCCGCGAACCTATTCCTGCAAAGTGGCCGAAGAATACCTATGGGCTGTCCGGAGATCCTTTCAATTGGGTCTTCAGACGGGGTCGGGAGGCAATATTACCTTGCGCCTCGGAACGGACCGTTTTCTCACCAAACCGACCGGCGTCGGACTTGTCGATTGTGGAGTCGACGATCTCATCCTTGTAAATGGAAAGGGTGAAGTTGTAGAGGGAGCGGCACCGCCTACCAAAGAGATCCTTGTACATCTTTCCCTGTTCGAGGTCCGTTCAGATGTCAATGCCATTGTCCACTGTCATGCTTCTTATGCAACGGCCTATGCCGTCCGGGGAAGGACTCTGCCTCTGCCTACCATCCATGCCAAAAGGATCCTCGGCAAGATCCCTTTAGTGGAAGAGTATCCGGAGGGGTCGGATCAACTTGCCTATGCATCGGCAAACGCTGCGATGGATCCCAATGTTAGGGGTCTACTCATGAAGGGACACGGGCTGATAGCTTTGGGCGGATCCCTGCGCCAGGCTCAATACAGGGCGGAACTTATGGAGGAATCGGCTCGTATCGCCTGGTTGTCCCAATTCATCTCGCAGTGCGCCTCGGAAATTGCGCCTTGAGCGGACCACGGAATAAGCCTTCTATCGGTCTGCTTGTCGTCAAGGCTTGTGCTTGATAAACAAGCTTAACTCCAGAGCCTACATGACACCTTTGTGAAAGGAACTTGCGAAATTGGACCTCATTGATATATATAATGACAAATTGGGCCGGTTTTTCTTATTATACCATCCCTTCAAAATAAGGAGCCACAAGAATGAAAGTAAGGGAAGATAAAACATTGAAAGAACTGGTCAGCCTCGCAATGGAATGCGTGGGAGTAGCAATAAGCATTGTCGACACGAAAGGAACCCTTCTTTACTACAATAAACGAGCGGCTAAGATTTTAGACCGTAAGCCTGAATACATCGGCAACGATGTCCATTCACATCATAAGAAGGCAGCTTCCAACAAAAAATTTGATCTTATGCTTCATGATTTCCAAAAAGGTAGGACGGAACCTTTCTGTTACCTGGATCTCCCAGCGCACGCCGGCGCTGAGGTAGAGGTTGGACAAGAT
>JAWOIH010000135.1:0-4609 GCA_046484725.1 Candidatus Desulfacyla sp.
TCTGCAGGATCACCATGAGCAGTGCCAGCACTGCCACGGATAATGATCCGGCCGACTGAAGGATGATGTTTTCAGATACCATGACGACTCTTCATATGGATGCGGATATTCCCACATTGCAGACGCCGAAGGTGCAGTCCATGAAGTCTTGAACCCGGGGAGATATGCGGCGTCCAGGGGGAACCCCGGTCGACAACGGGGCCAACAATCCTACGACAGGGGGAAACGCGGCATCCCCCAGGCAATGGTTTCACCCCCCGACATGCCGACGTGACGCCTGTCAGGAGGCGGATGGGCACATCCTGATGTGGTACTCCACGGGGAGCCTCTGGAAATGTTCAGGGGTTGAGGGGTTTAAAGGTTTAAGCATCCCAAGGTTTCGGATTCAGGGGCTGAGTGTAGGAAATCATAATTAAAACAGGAGGAAAGTCAAGGGAAATGGGAGGGGCGCGCATACAAAGGGATCATTGGGACATTTCTGCTGTTGACAGATGATTCAAAATAGGACACAAGAAAACAGGAAAGATGACGCCATGATCGGATGGGCCCGACCGGGAGGACGGCCGGATGCCTTCGGCGGAGCCGCCGGTGCGCCTTGTCCTACTTTCAAGATGGAAGTTTTTTCTCCAAGGTCATAAATTTGACAAAATGGGGTCATGGGGACGGCAGATTGTCACGCCCGGCAGGACAACCGGCTCGGCATATGGGGGACAACTCTCTGAAATAAAAAGGATAGTCCAAATGATCGATTTGGCACGGTTTCTGCTGATCTATCGCCGGATGACACGTAGCCCGTATCGCCAGTCTGTAAAAAGGTATCACCGATGGCAGGCATAAAAGAACATATCCGGGGAAGGGACATTCTGAATCTGATTGAACAGGTCCAAAGGGAGAAGACCCTCGTCAATATGCGGCTCCGGAAGACCGACATGGAATTGCTGACCCTGATAGATGGGATTCAACTATCAAAAAAAGGGCCTGCGTTTGCGGTGGACCTGCATGCGGATTTGAAGGACGGGCTTGACTCCCTGGATGACCCGTCCCTTAAGTTCGAGTTCACGGATTCGAACAAGGTCCCCTGCGAATTCACTGCATCGCCGGTCGAGATATCGAACGACCGGATCTGGGTCCTGTTTCCGGACGTCATCTATCGGGAACAGAAGCGGGAGCACTTTAGGATTGAAGCCCCCCTCGGCACCCGGCTCTGCTTCACAAAGGATGCGGAAACCTATCAGATGAACGTGAGCGACATCAGCATGGGCGGGCTCCTTGTGACGGTTCGAATCAAGAGCAGCCGCGACCGGATTCTGAGTGTTGGCGAAAGGCTCCGGGATATAGAAATCGTTTTTCCATTAGGTCGACTCCAAATCCGAGAGGCCGCGGTGGTAAGGCAGGAGGAACACGCAACGAATCAGACCTTCCATTTCGGAATCCAGTTCAAGGCCATAGACGGAAACGAAAAGCGTGCCTTGAAGGCCATTCTATACAACCTTCAACGGGAATTCCTTGCAAGGAGGGCCGGCATCGCATGAAGTATGAGGAGGGATACATCCCTGTTTTCATTATTCAGACACTCTGGTTCGCCGGCCGGCCCCTGGGCTCCCCGGGCCGCGGCTCTCATCTCGGCACGATCCCGGTAACGGCGTGGTAGAATCAATGGTTTCCAAACACCGACTCATGGAGATAAGAAAGGAGAGACTGGTCGAAATCTCCGGAACTATTAGCGATTACAGGGACTATGATGTTTATTATCTCGACCCGGGCCTGTGCAAGTTTCTCCTGTACAAACCTAAGGGCGTTGACATTGATCCTGTCAGGATAGAGGCGGGGAAAATTCCCCCGAAACTGTACGTATCCTTATCAGACAGGGTTCATCATGTCTCCCAGCATCAGCAGAGATACAACGCCGAGCTGAAGATGGTCTTGAGGGCCAATCCTTCCAAGTCGAAGCTCCTGTTGAAAAAGGCCCTGGATTTGAGTCTGGCAACCCCCGCGCCCGAAATCTTTAATCGCCTGGGAAAAACCCTGGATGTGGTTGTGGAAGGCTACCTGGCAAACCCGGAAATTGTCAAGAGCATGCTCGACATAGCAGCCAAGGACGATTCCACCTCCGCCCACTCTGTGAACGTCATGCTCTATTGCCTGGGCTATGCCCGCGCAGCCGGGCTTTCTCTTGAAGAATTGAAGCTCTTCGGTCTCATCGGTTTGCTTCATGATGTCGGCAAGATACGGTTGCCCGACACCATCCTGAAGGCCCCCCGCAAATTGACCGCTGCCGAGTTTGAGACCATCACCCTTCACCCGGAGCATGGATACGGTATCCTGTCCCAGACCCGGTTGGATCGAAAGATCCGCACGGTTGCGCTGCAGCATCACGAAAGGCTGGACGGGTCCGGTTATCCGAGAAAACCCCCCCGCGAAAACCTGCTCCCCGAATCCATGGCCCTGGCAGTGATCGATACCTATGAGGCCCTGACAAACTGGCGTCCATACAAGGATCCGATGGATCCTATCGAGGCGCTCCAGCTCATCAAGGAAGAGGTTTTGAAAGGCAAGCTTGATCCGGAGGCATTCACCACCTTCGCACGGAGCCTGATAGGCTCGAAATGAGCGACCCTCTCCCTCGCGGGTCCAGCCCCTCCTGACATCCTCCCCCTCATCACACTTATGACGCCATTGCCGTTCCTTAAAGGCCAGGACCGCCGCGATGCCGGCTTTCCTGATGCGTTGTTTAGTGCAATGCTCACTGTCCATGCAAGGCATGGCCGGCTCCTCATTTTTTGCTTGACAGGATTTTATTGTATAATTTATAAAGTATACAATCTGGAGGTGAAGATGCGCACGACGCACAAAATCCGTGCCACGACCCTGCACCAGGAAATCGTCTCCCGGATACGGAAGATGATCCAGAAAGGGACCCTGGTAAGGGGCCAAAAGGTCAACGAAAAGGACCTCTGCGAGTCCATGGGGGTCAGCCGGACCCCCGTACGCGAGGCCCTCCGACAGCTCACCTCTGAGGGGCTCATCCAGCTTATCCCCCACAAAGGCGCCTTTGTCAGCCGGCCCTGCATTGAAGAGATCAGCGATTTGTTCGAGGTCATGAGCGTGCTGGAAGGGACCTGCGCCCGGCTCGCCGCAACCCATATGAAGGAAAAGGACCTCCAGAAGATCGAGGCCCTCCATAAAGAACTCGAAACCCATTACCGAAACAGGGATCACGAAGCCTATCTAAAAACCAACCATGTCTTTCACGTCTTTTTACAGGAACTGACCGGAAACAGGGTCTTAAACGACGTTATCAACGGCCTGAAGCAGAAGATCCTCCTCTATCGCCAGAAACAGCTTTACCAGCCGGCGCGTTTCGATCAATCCATCCAAGAACATCGTAATCTGCTGGGGGCATTTCGGACGCGGGACCCGGAATCAGCGGAATCCTTGATGAAACACCACCTTCTCATGCAGTGCAAGGCGCTTGTGGGGCTGTATGCCGACACCGAGACGGAAGAACAGGCCAAGGCGGCGCCATGACAGAGGCGCCATATTTTTTTAACCCTAACGGATAAGGAGGTCGCAATGAAATCAAGAACCACCCAATTCGGAGGCCTGGTCGTTTCACTGTGTCTTATGTGTGCCTTTCTGGGATGGGGCCAACGGGCAGAAGCCGGTCCCATGATGCTCAAGGTCTCTCATCAATTCGCGGCCGGCGATGTCCGGGATTTGATGGGTCGGGTATTTGGAGATATGGTCACCAAAAAGACCAACGGCGAAGTCACCTTCCGCTACTATCCGGCCAGCTCCCTGTTCAAGGCAAAAGAGCAGTGGGACGCCATGCGCAATGGGGCGTTGGATATATCCATCTTCCCTCTGGATTACGCCTCCGGCAAGGTGCCTCAATTCTCCATCACCCTGATGCCTTGTTCCGTCGCCAATATCAAGCAGGGTCTGAGCTGGAGAAATAAGCCGATCGGCAAGAAAATCGAGGCACTGATGGAAGAAAACGGCGTCAAGAATCTTGTCTGGGCCTGGTTCGACGGCGGCATCGGCAGCTCGGTCAGGCAGATAAAGGTCCCGGAAGATGTCAAAGGGACCAAGATGCGGGCGGCCGGCAAGAAATTTGAGTACATGATGCAACAGGCCGGGGCCTCCATCACCAGCATGCCCTCCTCAGAGACATACCATGCCCTGTCCACCGGGGTCCTGGATACCATGCTGACGTCGTCTGCGTCTTTTGTCTCTTTTAGGCTCTATGAAGTCCTCAAGTATATCAATGCCCCGAAAGACTATTCCATCTGGTACATGTCGGAAAATCTGTGCATCTCCACCAAGACATGGAACCGGCTCACGCCTGAACACCAGAAGGCCTTTCTTGAAACCGCCGAATGGATGCACGAAAACTGGATCTATCAGAATTTCAAGAGCCTTGTGGACAAACTTATCGAGTCCTATACCAAGGCAGGGGTCAACATCCATTACATGACCGATGCGGAATTCAACACATGGCTGGCATTTGCAAAAGAGACGGCATGGAAGGATTATGCCGAAACCGTGCCAGGGGGGCAGGAGTATCTTGATATGGCGCTTGAGGCGATGAAATAGAAGTGGAAGTGAC
>JAWOIH010000254.1:0-4029 GCA_046484725.1 Candidatus Desulfacyla sp.
ATCGTACTGGAGTCGATAATCATCGATCAGATGCTCGGTAAAGGGGAGGTCGCATTTTTCGAAGAACCGCTCCCATCCGATCCGTTTGGCCCAGTCGCCGATCCGTTCATACTTCTTGGCATCCGATGCATACGCCTCAACGATTCTCTTGACGTGTGCGCAGACATCGGGATACCTGGGGAACTCGTTGGGCAGCCAGGGGACCACTACCTTGGAAAATTCAGGCGGGCTGATCCGGTTGGAAATCTTGCCGCCGGCCAGGATGGTCACGCCGTCGCCTTCCTTGTCGGCCAGGGGTACGGCCATGCACATGGTGTAACAGTTTCCGCAGAACATGCAGCGGTCATCTTTGATCTTGACGGTCTTTTTCCCGTCTTCGGTCTTCGAAGGCGATATGGCGCCTGTGGGGCACGCCGCAATGACCAGAGGGATCTCGCACAGAGAATCAATGACCTCGTGGTCAATGACCGGCGGCTTTCTGTGATACCCCAGAAGGGCGATGTCCGAGCAATGCACGGCCCCGCACATATTGAGGCAGCAGGCCATGGATATCCTGACCTGGGCCGGAAGGGTCATACCCTGGAAATAGTCAAACAGATCGTCCAGGACCGCCTTGACCATGGATGAGGCATCGGTTGCCGGGGTATGACAGTGGAGGAACCCCTGGGTATGCACGATATTGGTGATGCCGGCGCCCGTCCCGCCGATGGGGAACTTGTAGCTTCCGGTCACGTGCTTACGGCCCTGGAGATCCTTTTTCAAGGCCTCCATCTTATCCTGGCTGTCGGTCATGAATTCGATGTTGTTACGGGTGGTGAAACGGAGATAGCCCTCGCAATACTTGTCTGCGATCTCACACATCTCCCGGATATGCTCCACCGACATGAAGCGGCAGCCGCCGCATCTGACAGTGAAGACCTTGTCGCCTGTTTCAGACACATGAACCAGGACGCCCGGCTCCAATATCTCATGATATTTCCATTTCCCGTAGTTGTTCTGGATAATAGGAGGAAAGTACTGCCAGAAGTGCCTGGGCCCCAGGTCCGTGAGTCTGTCTTGCATCGGTTTTTCCGGGTTATAAAGCCCCAATCTCGTAGTAGATAATGCCATTCTATGTACCTCCTATCTCTTATGCTTGGCTCGGTATACGTTAATATCGCGCTCAAAGCCACCCGGCACGTCCTCGGATTTCCAGAAGATGTAGGGGTTGCTCCTGGGCTCCGTCACCATCTGCGGCATGGGCGGAATTTCAAGGACTTCCAGGAATTTCGGGATGCCGTAGCGCTGGATCAGTTCACCTAACCGCTCACGGTTCTTGCCTTCTTCCATCCACCAGTCCCACACCTTTTCCACGATCGCCTTGATGTTGTCATAGGGAGATTCGCACTTTACAAAGGGGATGGTCAGGACCGACATCTGGGCGCCCTCGAGAATCGGCGCCTTGGCCCCGAAGAGGATGCTGCACCCGGTGTCCGTGCCAATTCTCAAGGCGGCGGGCATCACATTGATGCAGTGCATGCAGCGGGTGCATTCCTTGTCGTCGATCATGAGCTTGCCGTCTTCCATCCACATACACTGGGTGGGGCAGAGGCCGATGACCTCTTTCTGGATATCGAATTTACCCCAGTCTTTCCCGGCGTGGGCCCCGGCATTGGGCGGAATTTCGCCGCCGATATATGCCTGGACCGCTTTCTGGTCGATCCGGATATTGTCTCTCCACGTCCCGATGTACGACATATCCGATCGGGCGATGGATGCCACGCATCCGTTGGGGCAACCGTCAAATTTGAATTTGAATTTGTAAGGGAAGGCCGGGCGGTGCAGCTCATCCTGGTAATAGTTGGTCAGTTCGTAGCACATATCCTGGGTATCGATACAGGCATATTCGCAGCGGGCCTTACCCAGACAGCAGGAAGGGGAGCGCAGATTGGATCCCGATCCGCCCAGGTCCTGCTGAAGCACATGACCCAACTCGTAGAAGACCGGCTCGAGCTGTTCGGTAAAGGTCCCCAGGAAGATGATATCCCCGGTGGATCCGTGCATATTCATCAGGCCGCTCCCTCGATATTCCCATAGATCACAGAGACATCGGAGATAGTCTGTATCGTAAAACTTGCTCATGGTCTGGTTCACACGCATGGTGTGAAAATGGGCAATGGAAGGAAATTTTTCCTGAAGGTCGGAATACCGGCCGATCACGCCGCCGCCATAACCGAACACCCCCACGATGCCGCCATGCTTCCAGTGGGTTTCACCGTCGTCAAAAGAAACCTGGAGCTGTCCCAACAGATCCTCGGCCACATCCGCCTCAATCATCATCCGGTCTTTTGCAAGTTTCTTGCGGTGCAGGGCCTCTCGTTTGGTGTCAGCCACAAAACTCGGCCATGGGCCCTTTTCCAAGTCCTCCACGTCCGGGATGTCGTGTTTCACCTTGAAATTCTTGAGCTCTTCATCGGTATAGTTATTCAACTCCGCATCGGAGTATATCCTGAGCTCTTGATATTTGAGGCCACCACTGCCTGGTAGAGGTCCGGGGCCAGGCGACGGTTGATGCGCAATTCCTCTTCGCAGAAGAATCGCCGCTGTTCAAGGGTGGAGAAATCCAGGAAGCCCAGGTCCAGGGGCTTTTTGAACTTGTAGGCATAGCCGCCCGCCAGCAGAACCCAGGAGATGTGGGTCTCGATGCATTCCACCGAGTCCACCGGGTGCGGATAGCGGGCCGGGTCCTTGAGTGCTTCGATGAGACGGCGCTGGGTGTCTGTTTGTGTGTCCATGGTTATCGGGGCTTGTCGTTCAGGGATTCAACGCAAAGGCGCAAAGACGCAGAGGTCGCAAAGGACTGGATCGAATGGTTTTGTTGCGTCCCTGGCGTCTTTGCGCCTTTGCGTTGAGGCTTTCGGGATTTTTCCAGGACATGTCTCAATGTTAACGCATCACTCCGGCGCGACGGGTGCACGGATCAAACAATCGAAAAAACTGTAGAATCCGCATCCCATGGCACGTCGCAAACCCACCAACAAGTCCGCCCCCCGTCGCAAGACCAAGTCCCGTCGCCGTGCGTCGTCCAAAAGACCCCTGCGCCTCTGGCGCTATCTGGTCATCGCCCTGGTCATCGGTCTGCTGGGCCTGGGGGGCTATACCGCCTACCTGGACTACGAGATCCGCAGCCAGTTCGAGGGCAAGCGCTGGTCCCTGCCGGCGCGGGTGTTCGCCCGGCCCCTGGAGTTCTATCCCGGCCGCAACCTGGACCGCGCCCAGCTCACCCGGGAGCTGGAACTGCTGCACTACCGCCGCGGCGATGCCATTCGCAGCGGTGAATTCCGGGAGCAGGGCGGGCGCCTGATCATCAGTACCCGGGGTTTTCCCTTCGCCGACGGGGCCGAACCGCCGCGGCGCCTGAGCGTCGAGATTCGCGATGGCCGGGTGGCCGCCATCACGGAGCTGGAGACCGGCCGTCCCGCTGCCCTGGCTCGCCTTGAACCGGCCCTGATCGCCAACATCTATCCCCGCCATGGCGAAGACCGGGTGCTGGTGCGCTTGGACGAGGTGCCCCGGGTGCTGGTGGATGCCCTGATCGCCGTGGAGGATCGCAAGTTCTACGAGCACCACGGTCTGGACTTCTCCGCCATCGCCCGGGCCGCCTGGGCCAACCTGCGCGCAGGGCGCACGGTGCAGGGGGGCAGCACCCTCACCCAGCAGCTGGTGAAGAACTACTTCCTCACCCAGGATCGCACCCTGTGGCGCAAGTTCAACGAGGCCATCATGGCCGTGCTGCTGGAGTGGCGCTACGAGAAGCCGGAGATCCTCGAGGCCTATCTCAACGAGGTGTACCTGGGCCAGGACGGTGACCGGGCCATCCATGGCTTCGGGCTGGCCAGCCAGTTCTACTTCCAGCGCAGCCTCAATGAACTGGCACCCGAACAGATGGCCCTGCTGGTGGCGGTGGTGCGCGGTCCTTCCTACTACGATCCCCGCCGCCGGGCGGAGCGGGCCAGGATACGACGTGACCTGGTGCTGGACATCCTGGCG
>JAWOIH010000326.1:0-3005 GCA_046484725.1 Candidatus Desulfacyla sp.
AGGTATTCCGGGAATGAGGATTTATTTCTAAATGGATTGACCATTCATAAAGATCGCATCTACCATTTTTCTAAAGGGAGTACCATCAAAGTCCCCAAAGGAAAACCGTTGTATTACAGTGATGTAGCTTCCCATTTTCTATCTGAGCTGGTTGAAAACCATATTTCTTTCACTGTTAAGAACATTGAATATCATTTCAGAAATGGCGATAAAGGACTTCAGAATATTAATTTCAGTGCCATACAAGGTAATCTTATCGGGATACTGGGAGCCAGCGGATCGGGAAAAACTACGCTTCTAAACGTTCTTTCGGGTATAAACAAACCTTCATCCGGTGAAGTACTAGTCAACGGTATAAATGTGCATGAAGAAAGTGAAGAACTTAACGGAGTTATCGGGTATGTGCCGCAGGATGACCTGCTTATCGAAGAATTAACCGTATTTGAGAACCTTTACTATAGCGCAAAACTCTGCTTTCGCGATATGGAGGAAGCCGGTATTCTTCAAAAGGTAAAGACTGTTCTTGCAAATTTTGGACTTGAAAACAAAGAAAATCTTAAAGTAGGAAGTCCGTTTAACAAGACCATAAGCGGAGGACAAAGAAAAAGACTTAATATCGCCCTTGAATTGATCCGTGAGCCTTCCGTACTTTTTGTAGATGAACCTACATCAGGACTTTCTTCCCGGGATTCGGAAAATGTGATGGATCTTCTCCGGGAACTAACCCTGAAAGGGAAGCTGATATTTGTGGTTATCCACCAGCCCTCTTCAGAGATCTTCAAGATGTTCGACAATGTAATGATTCTTGATGCAGGAGGGTATATGGTATATTCAGGAAACCCTGTAGAAGCAGTAATGTACTTCAAACGCCTCGATGCCCAGATAAATCAGGATATGGGAGAATGCCCTGTTTGCGGGAATGTAAATCCGATCAAGTATCTCCGTTCGGATGAAGACTATCCTGCCATTTTAGCAAGCCTGCGCCAACTGGCGACCCTGGATTTTGGCACCATCTTCTGTTCACTGCTCGGTGTGGTCGACCCGGGAAAGGCCGCATTGCGCAGAAAGATCGAGGTCATGGAGAGATTGGAAGCGCACACGCTGCAATTGCACCGGCAGGGGCTCTCTCCCCGCATCATACGAAAACGGCTTCTGGGCGGCGAGGGGGCCATGCGCTGGGTGACGGGAGGGCATTATGCCAAACAGAACACCATCGATAGCATCCTCAAAGGGATCCGATGACAGTTGGAGATTATGCAGAAGCGAGTTCTTTTCTCTCTCTTTTTGGGCATGATATGATAAGCTTAAGGGGCTCAGGCTTCCAACAGATGTAAGGTTTTTTCCAATAAGCTCCCCTTCTGAAAGGTGTGCGCATGGGTCCATCAATGAAACAAGAAATCAGTTGCCGGATTACGCGAACCCTCCTCATGTATGTTCGCGAGGCCAACAGCGGTTCCCTCGGCAACCTGTTAGATGGCCTGGAGCTTGATGAAGCGTACCTCCTGGACCCCAACAACTGGGTCTCCCACGCATTTTTGCAGGTTCTCTACCATCGAATGATCCACCTCCTCGGCGACGAAAATGCCGTTTATAATATGACGCTCGCCTCCGCGCGTTTTCAGTCGCTCGGCATCCTGGATCGGGTTGCCAGGCTGCTGGGGAACCCAAAACTCATCTATTCCCAGGCCCCCAAATATAATCGGATCCTGAAGCTGAACGGGGACGTCCACATCCATGAAATAGGGGACTCGTGGGTGCTTTTGGAGGACCGATATCATGACAGCGCCCAGAAAACCCGTTATGACTGTGACTACACACGAGGCGTGCTCGCCGGGATACCGACGATATTCGACATGCCGATTGCACACGTGGAAGAAATCGAATGCCAGGTGTCCGGTCAGACATATGGCGCCAGGATATGGCCGGACGCCCCTGCCTACGGATGCAAGGGATGTCTCTACCGCGTCCAGTTTGGTTCCCGCAGCAGGGCCCCGTTCTGGAAGCGCCTCTTCCGCAGACAACAAACCTACCGTAACGCCATACAGGATCTTCTGGATGCCAATCAGCGAATTCAAGAAAAATATGACGAGGTCAAAAAGCTCGCGGCCGATCTGGAGGCCGCCAACAGGCAACTGATTGAATCCAAAGGGCAACTGGAATCCAAAACCGCTGACTTAGAGGGCTCGGAGCGTCGATACCGGCTCCTGGCGGAAAATGTGACGGACATTATCTGGACCCTCAGTCTGGAAACCATGCGGTTCAACTATTTGAGCCCCTCGGTCGAGAGGATCGCCGGATTTACCCCGGAAGAGATCGTGGGTTCGACCATGGAAGACTTTCTGGCGCCCCAGTCTCTGGAAAAAGCCGCAAAGGCCCTGCAGGAAGAACTGGCCGAAGAGGCAAAGGGACATGTGAACCTGAAACGCTCGAGGACCTTGGAATTTCAGCAATTATGTAAGGACGGGACCTACGTTTGGGCTGAAACCACCATGACATTTATCCGGGACAAACAGGGCCGCGCCGTGGGGATACAGGGCGCTTCCAGGGATATCACAGAGCGCAAGCGGGCCGAGGAGGCATTGAGCGACGAAAAGGAACGCCTGAGAGTGACGCTGCAGAGCATCGGCGACGGGGTGATCAGCACCGACCGGAACGGACGCATTGCCCTCATGAACCCTGTTGCCGAGAAACTCACCGGTTATGCCGAAACAGAGGCCCTTGGGAGGCCCCTGCAAGAGGTCTTCAGGATCATCGACGATGGGAGCGATCCGCTGGACGATACCCCTGTGCAGAAAAAAGCCGAGGGCGATAAGACGGTCGGGCTGGTCCAAGATACCGTTATGATCAGCAGAGACGGCACGGAATGCATCATCGCACACAGCGCCGCACCCATATTGGATGCGGAAAACCGTACCATCGGTTCGGTGCTGGTATTTCGAGACATCACCGAAAACCGAAAGATGGACAAAGAGATTTCAAAGATCGAAAAACTTGAATCCATAGGT
>JAWOIH010000346.1:0-2948 GCA_046484725.1 Candidatus Desulfacyla sp.
TCATGACATTATAGGCCGCCCCGTTTGCAACTGCACGAACGAGGTGCAGGGACACGCCTGCGTCAGTAAGGCAGTTGGGGTTGCCTTTATCCAGCGCTGTTTTCACGAGATCCACCAGCGCCGCCGCGGCCCGAAGGGTTTCCATTGGCACGGACGCCGCCTCTTTGAAGGCGGACTGGATGGCTTCTTCCCTTGCTCTCGCGTCTTCTTTCGGGATTCGGAAAGCGGCAAGAACCCTGTCGTAGGCTGCTGAATCTTCGTCGACCAGCTCCATGAGCCTTGAAGAGAGGGAATCCGCTGCATCGCGAAGGCGCTCCATCTCTTTCCATGCTTCCCGATACTTTTCTTTTCCCAAGGTCAGCCGGGCCACCATGCCGCAGAGCGAAGCGCTCAATGCACCCGCCAGGGCCGATACGCTGCCTCCGCCCGGCGTCGGAGAGTCATCGGAAACCGACACCAGGAATTCCTTCATGGTCAATTCGGAGAGCTTCATTTTTCTTCGTCCTTTCCCGGCATATCGAGGAGGGCCAGTTCGATGACCTGCTTTCGCTCAAAACCCGCGAGCTGCATGTAGTATGCGGCACTGTCCAGGAGCGCCGCCGCCGGGACCATGCCATAGATCTCGGTTTCGACAACGGCCACGCCCCATTTCCTGGCTTCCATTCGGATGAGTTCCACCACCCGGTACAGGGCGTTCTTCTCGTAATCCACGATGTTCATGCTCACCTGGGTCAGCCCCCTGTCCTCCAGGGCCAGCCCGATCCCCTTGACATGGCACAATCCTCCGCTCGAAGACCGAACCGTCTTGGCAATCTCCCCGGCCACCTTGATGTCGGAGGTCCCGAGGTTTACGTTGAATGCGATCAGGAACTTCCTGGCGCCGATCACAACGGCTCCGGCCTTCGGATGGACCTTAGGTTGACCCACGTCAGGCTGCCTTTCAGGCCGGGTGATTTCGGTTTTCAGAACCTCGAACTGGCCCTTTCGAATCACTTCCAGATTCCTTCGCTCCGGTCTCAGGGCCGCCTCCTCATAGAAATAGACGGGAATGCCGGTTTCCTCGTGGAAGCGGCGACCGAAATCGCGGGCGATTTCCACGCAGGCCTGCATGTCGATATGCCGGATGGGGATAAAAGGAATCACGTCCACGGCTCCGATCCGAGGGTGTCCGCCCCGGTGTTTCTCAAGATCGATATGTTCGATTGCCGCATGCGCGGATTCGATGAGCGCGGCTTGAATGGGCTCGGGCTTTCCTACCAGGCTTACCACCAGACGGTTGTGATCCTTATCCGCCCGGTAATCGAGAAGGATACAGCCCGCTCGCCGGCGAAAGGGCTCGACAATTGCTTCGATAACATCCTGGCGCCGTCCCTCGCTGTAATTGGGAACGCATTCTATGAGCTGGTTTTGCATGTTCCGGCATCTCCTTCCTTCTTTCTTGGCTATCCTGTGTTCTGTCTCCGATATGCTGCCTTCTTTTTTCACTTGATCATTGGGATCTTGACTCCCCTCTCTTCAGCAACCTTGACCGCTGTGGGATAACCCGCATCGGCAAGGCGAACGATGCCGGTAGCCGGATCATTTCGAAGCACCGTGGTCAGTCTTATCTCCGCCTCGGGAGTGCCGTCGGCTACCGAGACCTGACCCGCGTGAAGGGCATAACCGATGCCGACGCCCCCCCCGTCGTGAAAGGAGACCCAGCTTGCCCCTGACGCCACATTGACCATGCAGTTTAGCAGTGCCCAGTCGCCCACCGCATCAGAGCCGTCCCGCATGGATTCCGTCTCCCTGTAGGGAGAAGCCACAGAGCCGCAGTCCAGGTGGTCGCGGCCGATAACGATAGGTGCCGAGACTTTGCCCGATGCCACAAGGTCGTTGAAGAGCTTGCCTGCTTTCTCCCTCTCTCCGTAGCCGAGCCAGCAGATTCGAGCCGGGAGGCCCATATGCTTTATTTTCCGGCCTGCCATTTGGAGCCATCGGACCATTCGTTTCTTTTGGGGGAAGGCCTCGATCAACGCCTGGTCCGTAATTTCGATGTCGCGAGGGTCTCCTGATAAAGCGGCCCATCGAAAAGGTCCCTCCCCGTAGCAGAAAAGTTCGCGAATGTAGGCGGGTACAAAACCGGGATAGTCCATGGCATTGCCGACCCCTCGCTTCATAGCCTGGGCCCGGAGGTTGTTTCCATAATCAAAAGCTACGGCCCCCCGCCTCTGCATTTCCAGGATGGCGCGGCAGTGGACGGCCATGGACTCCAGGGCCATGTCAATATATTTCGAGGGATCTGTTTTGCGCAGGGCCAGAGCTTCTTCATAAGGGATGCCCGCAGGCACGTACCCATTGAGTTCATCATGGGCGCTCGTTTGATCGGTCACGGCATCGGGCACAAAGCCGCGCTCGATCATCCTGGGCAACAGGTCCGCGGCATTGCCCAGGATCGCCACAGAAAGGGGCTTTTTGTCGTGTGCCGCATTGCGGGCCAGCGCAAGGGCTTCATCCAGGTCCGTGGTCATGGTGTCGAGATAGCGGGTGTCAAGGCGCCTCTGAATGCGGTTGCGATCCACCTCCACGCAAAGGCACACCCGCTGGTTCAGGGTAACGGCCAGGGGTTGAGCCCCTCGCATGCCTCCCAAACCGGCTGTAACGACAATGCGGCCTGCGAGCAGCCCGCTGAAATGCCTTTCAGCCATGGCTGCAAAGGTTTCGTAGGTGCCCTGGAGTATGCCCTGGGTGCCGATGTAGATCCACGAGCCCGCGGTCATCTGGCCGTACATCATGAGCCCTTTTCTGTCCAGCTCGTTAAAATAGTCCCAGGTCGCCCATCGGGGGACTATGTTGGAGTTTGCGATGAGCACGCGAGGGGCATGAACATGGGTATTGAGGATGCCCACGGGTTTGCCGGACTGGACCAGAAGGGTTTCGTCATTTTCCAGATCCATGAGCGATCGCAC
>JAWOIH010000409.1:0-8010 GCA_046484725.1 Candidatus Desulfacyla sp.
CGCCCCGCCTGCCCGGGCCGCTTCCACCGCCGCATTCAGGGCCAGAAGATTCGAGGAACGAGATGTCGTCAATGGTCCGAATGATGCGCGAGACCTTCTCACTCGCCTGACGGATGTCCGTCATGGACTGGCTCAACTCCCCCATGGAATGATTCGCCCTCTGTCCTGCACGCGTCGTCGCGTTCATTAGATCCACCGTCGACTGCGAATTCGTTGCGTTCTCCTTCGCCAATGTTGCAATCTCCGTCAGCGTGGCCGAGGCCTCCTCCAACCCCGCAGCCTGTTCCGCCGCCCCCTGGGCCAGCGACTGACTCGCAGAGGCCACATGGGTCGACGCATCCAGCACCTGCATCGAACTCACATTCAGGGCCTCGATCACCCTGTTCAGAGGACTCGTTATTGAGCGCACCACGAAGACCAGCGGACCGACAATCCCCAGCAGCAAGAGTGCGCACAACCCCACGACACCGGATCGAATCATCTTCAGCATCCGGAAAGGCCCCCGTGCATCGTAGACATAGGCCATCACGCCGACCTGTTCCCCGCTGTAGCTTTTGATAGGAACCGCCGTAAGGATATAGTCTCCCATCACCTGTTCGGCCTTTCCGTTGACCCGGCTCTCCTCCAACAGGCTCGCGCGTATCAACGGATCGGTCACTTCCCTGCGGGTCGAATTCACAAATACAAACGCATCCCCCAATACCGGATGTTTTTCCTGATCCTTTAACCCGGTGGCGATCGTGAGGTGCTCCTTGTTCATGTAGACCGCCAGATACTCACGGTCATCCGACACGCTGTCTTTCACCACCGGGTCGAAATCCGAAAGGGCCTCCACCGACCCCACATATGACCCGTCAACGGAATGGATCGGCGCAATGCCGCGAATCGCGAAACCGCCCCGGCCGACCTCAATCCCCTTGATCGGATCGTGTTTCCCCTTGCTGATGGCCAGGATCGCTTCCCGGAACCCGCTCAAATCGTCGCTCCGATCCTGCTTCTTCTTCCACAGGCGCAGCAGACTCCGCGCCGGCGGCACGTGAAAATGAAGGCGCAGGTCATTTCCATTAAACACATCCCGGTAGCCGGTTTCGATGGAATTGAAAAAGCCCCGCAGCTGCTGTCGGGCTCTCTCCATGGACGGGTCCGACGCCTCGCCGATGTTCCCCTGGTGGGCGATGGCGTAGGCCTCCAGAACCGGATCCGTCCGGCTGAAGAGGGCGGCCTGTCCCAGCGCCGCCCCGGCGACGCGATCCAGAGCGACATCGATCTCGGCCAACTTGGCCTTGATGAGATCGTTCAGGCTCATCCGAATCGTCCTCTCGATCAACATGTTGCCGGACAGGAACAACACGATCGAGAAGAGGACCGTGACCAGCACCACCGGCGCCAGGATTCGCGTACCGAGCTTTCTTTTGTTCAACATCTTCATCCCCTCATCTTCTCCCTTGTCTTCCACAGGTTATTTTCCATGACCCAATGGTTCCCCAATGGTCATACTTTTAGTTGTTCGTTTCATTGCAAGGAAATCATGCCTTGGTGGACCATTTTATCAGCAAAATGCATGCCACAAGGCTTCATATGGCAGCCGCATTCCGGTTCTGCGTCTCTGAACGGGGGCAGGAGGCTCCCCGGCAGGGGAGAAAGGGTTTTTCCCTCACGCCGGCCGGCGGGGGAGTCAGCCAGGTCGTCAATGGATTGACATGACTATCTTTTGCCTGCTTCAGGCGCCCGCATCAAGGTGCGAAACCCGGACCCATGCGCTCCTTCCAATTGGGATGGGTGAACCGTCCCCCCTGACAAGACCGTGCGGAGAGATAAGGTGCAATTCATTCCTTTTCCATGTATAAGAAAGGGATTAGAATTAGAGGATCATGAGGAGGAAAGGATATGGGCGTCATGCCTGCCAGGAAGTTGCAGCTTCCAAAGATGCGGATGGTTCGGCAGCGGTTTCGGGTGCCGCCCGCGGTAGATGTGTTAAGTGAGATAGAGCGGGAGTGGGGCCTGCTCGCAGACCGGCTGGCTCTGCCGGTGGGGGGCAGGGTGGCCGTGGGTGTGGGAAGCCGGGGGATCGCCAATCTCCCCATGGTGGTGCGGGATGTGGTTTCGAGGCTCAAGGCGGCCGGGTGCAGGCCTTTTGTGACCCCGGCCATGGGTTCCCACGGCGGGGCAACGGCCGAAGGCCAGAAGGAGGTCCTGAGACTGAGGGGCATCACGGAGGAGGGGGTGGGCGCCCCGGTGGAGGCCACCATGGACGTGGTTCCCATAGGCGAGGCCGACGGTATTCCCCTCTTCGTGGACCGGCTGGCCCAGGAGGCCGCAGGCATTGTCCTCATCAACCGGATCAAGCCCCACACCAATTTCATCGGGCCTACGGAAAGCGGTCTTGTCAAGATGATGGCCATCGGCATGGGGAACCAGAAGGGGGCGGAGCATTACCATCGGCTCTCCCTTGTCCGGGACCAGTTCACCATCATCAGCGGGGCTGGAAAGGAATTGCTGAAGCGCTGCCGGGTCCTTTTCGGGGTAGGCCTGTTGGAGAATCAGGACCACGAGACCTGCCTGCTGAAAATGGCGCCGGCCCCGGAAATCGAGACCATGGAGACGGGACTGCTGAAACAGGCGAGAGAAAGCCTCCCCCTCCTCCCCCTGGACGAAATCGATCTCTTGATCATTGATGAAATGGGAAAGGATATCAGCGGCGAGGGGATTGATCCCAATGTGGTGGGGCGGGATGTCTGCGCCTACGGGGCCCGAAGACCCCTTCCAAGGGTGACCCGCATCCTTGTCCGGGACCTCACGGAAGGGACGGAGGGAAGCGCACTCGGCATTGGCCAGGCTGATTTCACCACCCGCAGGCTGGTGGACAAGATGGACGTTGCGGCCACGGCCATCAACTGCCTGACTGCCTGCTGCCCAGAGGCAGGCAAAATTCCGCTCACCTATGAAAACGACCGGGATGCGATCGCGGCCGCCCTTATGACCTTGAGGCCGTATTCCCTGGATGATCTTCGCATGGTCCATATCCGGAACACCCTGGAACTGACCAGACTGCTCGTATCCCAAGGCTGCCTTTCCGAGCTGGAGGGAAGAGAAGGCGTTCTAATCGCAGACGATCCCATAGACCTCTCCTTCGATGCCTCGGGCAACCTGATCTCCCTGATGGCCTAAGTTGAAAAGCGGGGGCTCGGAGCATCAGTCAACGAGACCATCGTCTGGATCTTTTAAGGGATATGATGATCATGGGGTTTGAGGAACAGGGAAAACAGATCGAAAAGAATTTGAAAGGAAAACCAACCGATGGATGAAAAGATAAAAGGAGCCATCAGGGCCATCGTGGGCAAAGAGAACTTTACGGACAGCCTCATCGACCGGATTGCCTTTGCCAAGGATGCCTCTGAGTTCAAACACCGGCCGGATGCCGCTGTCTGGCCCTTGACGAGAGAGCACGTGGCGGCCATTCTTGGTCTGGCCAATGAGGAGCAATTTCCGGTAATCGCCCGGGGGGCCGGCACCTCGCTGGCCGGCCTGGCCGTCCCTGAAAGGGGGGGTCTGATCATGGATATGGGCCGGATGGACAAGATCCTCGAGATCAACATCGAGGACCGCCTCGTGGTGGTCCAGCCCGGTGTGGTCTATGCGGATCTGGACAGGAAGCTGGCTCCCCACGGGTTCTTCTTCCCCCCGGACCCGGCCAGCGGCAGCGTGTGCACCCTGGGCGGCAACGTGGCCACCAACGCAGGCGGGATCAAGGGGGCCAAGTACGGGACCACCAAGGACTATGTGCTGGCCCTGGAGGTGGCCCTGGCGGACGGGAGTTTCATGCGCACCGGATCCCGATGCATGAAGACCTCTTCGGGCTACGACATGACCAAGCTCTTTGTGGGTTCTGAGGGGACCCTGGGGGTCATTACCGAGATCACCCTCAAAATAAATCCCAAACCGCCCATGCTCTCCACGGCCATGGCCATGTTCGACGATCTGGAGGATGCAGGCAGGGCCATCAGCCAGATCATGCACTCGGGCATCCTCCCCTGCGCCCTGGAGATCGTGGATCAACAAACCCTCAAGGCCATCAACCAGAACACCACCCTCAATCTGCCGGAGGTGGAAGCCATCCTGGTGGCCGAAACAGACGGCTACACCCGGGAAGAGACGAAATATCAGATCGACAGGGTGGTGGAGATCTTTGAACGCAATCGGGCATCCATGGTCAGGAGGGCCGACAACCGGGAGGAGGCCGAGGCCCTCTGGACCGCGCGCAAGACCGCCTATGGGGTCATGGCCCGGATCAACAACAACCTCTTTGTGGAAGACCTGGCCGTGCCCATGTCCAAGGTGCCCGAGATGCTTCGAGCCATTTCGGATCTCGCCAAGAAGCACCATCTGATCATCCCCACGGTGGGTCATGCGGGCGATGGGAACCTCCACCCGGTCATCAGTTTCGACGGGACCCGACCGGAAGAGATACATCGCGTGGAAGCGGCGTCCGGCGAGCTCTTTGAAAAGGTCATCCAGTTGGGCGGCACGCTCACCGGCGAGCATGGGATCGGGCTGGCCAAGGCCCGGTTCATGGGGATGGAACACGACGCCAAGAGCATGGAATATATGAGGGGCATCAAACGCCTTTTCGACCCCAACAACATCCTCAACCCCGGCAAGATGGCCCTGGAGGCGGTATAGCATGGATACGATATACGAATTTGAAGAGAAGTATCGGGACCAGGTGCTAAGGTGTTCCAGTTGCGGGTTTTGCAGGGCCGTCTGTCCGGTCTTCGGGCTCACGAAACGGCCGGCCTTCAATGCCAGGGGCAAGATGCTGGTGCTCAAAGAGGTCATGGACGGCAACATCCGCCTGAGCGACGAACTGATCGAGACCCTGTTTCAGTGCACCACCTGTGCAAGCTGCGCCAAGAACTGCCCATCGGGGGTCAACGTTCCGGAGATCATCAAGAGCGTCCGAAAGGATATGGTCAAAATGGGCTCCTGCCATCCGGCCTTTGCGGGGATGAACAAGGTGCTCCGGAACAGTCCCAATATCTACGGGGAAGAAGGGCCCCCGGACTTTGGACGAGAGCGCAACCGGAAGGCGCCCTATGTGTTCTTTGTGGGATGCGTGGGATCCTACCGTGAGGAGGAGGCTACGGAAGAGACCCTCGCCCTTTTGGATCACCTGCAGGTGGACTATACCCTCATTGATGAGGCCTGCTGCTCAGGCGTCCTGGAAGATCTGGGCCATGCCATTCAGGAGGCTCACGTGAAAACCAACGTGGACCGCATTCTCGCCACGGGCTGTAAAACCGTCATCACGGGCTGTCCCTACTGCTTCCGGACCTTCAACGATAAGCCCCAGTACGCGGAACTGAAGGAGGAGGGGATTGAAGTGGTCCACCTCTCCCAGTTTCTCAGCGATTGCGATTTTGGGGTCACCACCGACAAAAAGGTCACCTACCACGACCCCTGCGACCTGGGAAGACATGCGGGTATCTACGACGCGCCGCGAAAGACCATTCAGAGAATAGCGCCCAGCTTTGTGGAACTCCCCAACAACCGCGTGAACGCCCTGTGCTGCGGGGCCGGAGGGGGGGTACGGGGGGCCTACCCGGCCAATTCCATTGCCATGGCCCGGCGAAGGCTGGAGGAGGTGGATGCGGTGGGTGCCGAGATCCTCCTCACCGAATGCAACTCGTGCGTCCACAACCTCAGCAATGCCAAACTCAGGAGTCAAAAATTCAAGGTCTACACCACCCCCCAGTTCATCCGCCGCCTCCTGCTGGGCAATGAATGAATCGTCGTGACTCGACAGGCATGACCGGCCCGTGGGAATCTCCGGGATCCCTGGGGGCCGCCGGACGCGGCCGGGCCGTGGGAATGAGACGGTGCGAGCGCGCCCCTTTACTCTCTTCCGATGACCAAAACCTCAGCGTCCGGAACATGATACGGATAGAACCATTTTGAATCTTTGGTTGTGACTTCCCTGCAACATGCGGAGAAGTGGGTGGGTTATGGGTTAGCCCGCGAATTCTTGGACTTTGCGCCATGCTTGTTTGGTTGCGGCCTTTAGGCCGCCTTGGGGTGTAACTGGAATTCCGATATAAGGATTGAACGAGAAAAAGCGTTGGCAAAAGAAAGCCCAGGTTTAGGATACCAGATAATATCGCCCGGTGTCCCACGGCATTGCGGTTCGGAAATCGTCTTGTGCCGGTCCGATGAAGTCCCTCAGGAACAGGATCAATCAAGCTTAAGGTCCTTTTCGAGCGCCCGGATCCGTTTCTCGATTTCGTCCCGTTCTTTCGGGTCTATGGTGGTCTTTTCCAGTCTCAGCTTGAGACCCAGCAGTTCCATGGATTGCCGATGTTCCTGGCAATTGACCTTCATTTCCCGTTCCTCACTCCAGGGCCAGAAAGGTGTTGGGGTCGAGTCCGATGCTGTTATCCGGGATCTGGTACCTGTCGTGGTCTTTCAGAAGTCTCAGAAGGATGCCGGAGCGTTCGGGCTGCAACTGGATAACAATGCTGAGGAGATCATCCAGTTTATGGCATGGATAGGGGATGCCCCTCTCGTTGACCTCGCTGATGTGGCGATGGGACAGGGCTGAGAGCCATATCTCGACTCCAAATTCCCCGGCCATCTTCTTCAGTTCCTCGAACACCGGCCTTCCGGCATTTTCAAAGTCCAGGCCATCGATAATGAGGGTGTCAGGCTTGAAGTCAAGGCGCTCCTCCAGGTTCTTGAGGCTGGCCTCAAGGCGCGCCAGGTCGAAGCTTTGATTGAGATATGCAAGGATCATCCGGTTGCGCTCCATAAGAAACCGATATTCCTCATCATCATCCATACGCAGGGCCTTCAGCAGGTCGGAATAGATGACATTATAGTAGGAGGCCACCTTCTCAGGCCCCTCTTCAAGAGAAATATGGACCAGCTTCTCCTTACGAAAAATCTTATCAAACGCGATATGAATCAGACAGGCGGTCTTGCCGACTCCGGCCCGGGCCACGAGAACGCCCAGATTCCCCGGCCCCAACTGCCCGTGTGATGATTTTTCCAGAATCTTCAGCGGACTGACCGAAATGAAATCTTTCACTATTTTTTATCTCCTTTTTTCTTGCTTAAATCTGCCTTGAGTTCCTCTGCCAGGGACTCGGGAAGCCTCACATATTTTGAAAACTCCATGGTAAATTCCGCCTTCCCCTGGGTCAGGGACCTGAGCACCGTCGCATAACCAAACATCTCCGACAGTGGGACTTCCGCCTCGATGGTGGTAAAATTTCCGTCCTCCGTAGAACTCATGATGAGACCCCGTCGCTGATTGATGGACCCCATGACATTGCCCTGAAACTCGGAAGGCCCTTCCACGGATACCTTCATGACCGGTTCGAGGATGACCGGCCCGGCCTTCCGGTAGGCCTGTTTGAAGGCGCCCACCGCCGCCTGGGTAAAGGCCAGCTCAGAAGAGTCCACGCTGTGGGCTTTTCCATCGTTGATGGTGATCTTCATTCCCACCACGGGGAATCCGAGAGCGAGCCCTTTATGAAGGCACGACCGGAACCCCTTATCCACGGCAGGAATATATTCCGTGGGGATCGCCCCTCCCTTGATCTGGTTGACGAATTCATAGGTCTCCTCTTCAGAGGGGCCCATAAAACCTGCCACCCTCCCGTACTGACCCGAACCGCCGGTCTGCTTCTTGTGGGTATAGTCAAACGCCGCCTCCCGGGTGATGGCCTCCCGGTAGGCCACCTGAGGAATGCCGGTCACCACGTTAGCGCCGAATTCCCTCTTCATTCTCTCTACATAGACCTCCAGGTGGAGCTCTCCCATACCCGATATGATGGTTTCTCCGGATTCCTCGTCCACGTAAGATTTAAAGGTGGGGTCCTCTCTGACAAACCGGTTCAGGGCTTTTGACATATTATCCTGGGACTTGTTGTCTTCAGGTGATATGGACAGCGAAATGACCGGCGCGGGGACAAACATGGAAGACATACTGTAGTTGAGACGACCGTCCGTAAA
>JAWOIH010000428.1:0-6366 GCA_046484725.1 Candidatus Desulfacyla sp.
GCCAGATTAACATGTGTCGTGGGTGAAAAGGACTGAGCCAAGGAACGCTGACCCGGCCCTGAGGACCCAGGCTTTTTACATTAGACGTTAGGGTAAACACCATGAAGCCATCTCAAAGAGATTTGTTCAGGTGGGCCGATCAGATTCCAGAGGGCTTATGGACCGACCTGCGTCACCGTCCCCCGCAACAAGCGGCCGAGGCGGTGGGCGGGGAATGGAATGGGGAAACCTTCAAAGTGCCCCTGATCGGGGTCCATTATACCATTGATCCCATCAACCGGCGGATCACCAGGACATACCACGCCGATCATCGGGTCGGCTATCAGGCTGGGGTGGTATTGCTCACCACCCTGGCCGCTTCCAGCGGAGCGCCGCCCAGCGGCCGGATGGCTGTGCCGCAGGAACTTCCCGGCGGTCGGATGTTCTTCACGGGCGCCCATGCCGTTGCCACCGGACCATTGGCCAAACATTTTGAAAAGGATTCGGGCCGATTGCTCGATCGCGCCCTTTTAATCGGCGGTGAAAAGATCGAGGGGGCCGACATTGCCATTCAGGTGCCGGGGCTGCCGTATGTACCCTTATACGTTTTGTTCTGGCAAGGCGATCAGGAGTTTTCCGCCAGGGCGGTCATCGGGATTGATGACAGGGCCCATTTTCACCTCGATTTGGCGGGCGTCTTTGCCTTGACCAACATACTTGTATACAGACTCTGCAAAAATGTCTGAAAGCGAAACGCCCTGGCACGATACCTCACCCACGGCATCTTAAACCGGCGGGATGGTTTGTTTCCGGCCGGGAATGAGGGGTTGGAGAGGTGGAATCCGGCTTGACACCCGGCCGGGATTCGCGTAACGTTTCTCAAAAGATATTGAGCCCTTCACCCTGCGGGACACATTCATGGGGATCAGGGGGCTGTTTGAAACCATTAAAGATATCCCGCATCACGGGAGAAGGAGAGCAGGGTCATGAAAGGGAGTATCAAGCGGTCAGGATATGTAAAGATGGTGGCAGTGGGGGTCCTCATTGCCTTCACCATGGCAGGGTGTGCCGGCAACGGAGGGTTTTCCAATGCGACAGATACCACCAAAGGCGCCCTTTTCGGCAGCGCCGGGGCCGCCGCCCTGGGCGCCATTATCTACCACGGCAACCCCTTGGCCGGCGCCCTGATCGGCGCTGCGAGCGGGGCCCTTGCCGGGGGCGTTGTGGGGCACTTTATGGATGAACGAAAAAAGAACCTGGAACAGGCCCTGGCCCCCCAGATCAATGCAGGGCTGGTGTCCGTGCAGGTTCTCGCCGACCATGCCGTCCTGGTCACCACCACCAAGGAATCGGCATTTGCTAAAGGGTCCTCGGTGGTCAGCCAGGGGGTTATCCCTACCCTCCAAACCATTGCAAAGGTGGTAAAGACCTACGGCAAGACCACCATTGCGGTGATCGGCCATCCCGATGCCAAGGGCACGATAGCCGAGCGGACGGCCCTGGCCAATCAACGGGCCGAGGCCATCCGGAACATGCTCCTGGGGATGAATGTCCCTCCGATCCTGGTCACCGCATCAGGGAACCCCAATAGCCACCATCTGGACGGCAGGGTTGAGATCATCGTCCATCCGTTGGTTTCAGGATAGCCCATGGCAGGGACAATGCCTCCGCATTGTCCCCTGTCGAAGCGAACGTACCTGAAGGATTCTTTCCCTATTAAGATACGTTCCCGTCATCCCATACATCCTCCGCTCATGTAAACATCGTCAAGGATCCTGCATGGGTGAGCGGATCTCTTGACGGCTTCACAGGGAGCGTGACTACGCCTTCGCCGCCATCTCCTGAAAATATTCGCATGTTTTAAATCGATGGTGCCATTGGGATTTTGACTGAACGGGGTATCCGTTCAGACACGATACACGTCCGACAACATGTTTACGCATGTTTTTTGCATAAAATTCTGGGGCCGGAAACACGACGCGTCTTTGTGCCGAATACGGCCTATCTCATCATCAAAAAAACGGAGATTTTTGTGAAAAGGGACCTTTCCTTTCAATGCGGTTCGCTTTGCGCTTTCCTTATGGTGTTTATTGCCAATTTTTTGTTTTTTCCCGTTGACCTTCCGGCTGCCGACACCGGCGCGAATCCACTGCGCATGGCCCCGGTAAACCCGGAATTCCTCCGTGCCTTTGAAGGAGCGAGGAAAGCGATGTCCGATAATGGGTATCCCCTGGGGTACAAGCCGCCGCCGGTGGACTTGTCTCATGCCAAAGGAATCCTTTCTTCCCGGAAGAGAGCGTTCGCATCTTCTTATGACCTGCGCACACAGGACAAGCTGACGGCAGTGAGAGACCAGGGTGGTTGCGGCTCCTGCTGGGCCTTTGGCACCTACGCCTCCCTGGAGTCCTTTCTCAAGCCCGGAGAGACAAATAATTTCTCCGAACAGGACCTCAATGCCACCCATGGGTTTGATTGGCTTCCATGCGACGGGGGCAACGCCTTTATCTCCCAGGCCTATCTCGCCCGATGGAGCGGGCCTCTGAACGAGTCGGATGTCCCGTACCCTTACGCCTTCACTGCCGAGAATAACTTTTCGCCCTTGAAGCATGTGCAGCAGGTCGTCTTTCTCCCGGAACGAACGAGCGCAACGGACAATGACACGGTTAAGCACTTTCTGACCACGTGCGGGGCACTCTATTTTGCATTTTATTATTCCAGCACCCATTGGAACTCAGCGACAAACAGCTATTACTACGATGGGTATCCCCTCGGCAACCATGCGGTGGCGGTGGTCGGGTGGGATGACAATTATGACGGAAACAGATTCAGTACCGTTCCCCCCGGAAACGGGGCCTTTATCGCCAAGAACAGCTGGGGAACCGGCTGGGGAGAGAACGGGTTTTTTTACATCTCCTATTATGACACCTCCCTGCAGGAATTCGTCTCTTTCAACAACGCCGAGGCAACGACCCATTACGACGGCCTCTACCAGTACGATCCGCTTGGACATGTGAGTAATCTGGGTTACGGTTCGACCACTGCCTGGGCCGCGAATCTGTTTACGGCCACGGACAGTCACTCCCTTGGCGCCGTCGGCTTTATCACCAATGACAGCAATACCGCCTACACCATTTACGTTTACACTGGGGCAACCGCAGGCCAACCGAGAAGCGGGACCCTGGCGGCCACCCAAACCGGAACCAACACATATCCCGGATACTATACGGTCGATCTGAATTCACCCGTGGCCCTCGCCAATGGCACAGTTTTCTCGATCGTGATCAAATTTGAAAACTCCTCATATGGTTATCCCGTCCCCGTGGAGCTGAGATATAATGGCTACTCTTCCGCTGCAACATCCAACGCCGGTGAAAGTTTTGCAAGTCCTGACGGCGATACATGGGAAGATATTTTTGATTCTGTTTATTATCCGAATAACACGATTAAAGGCTTTTTTTCAAGCATGAGCCCTATGCTCCTCTATGTGAGCAAAGACGGTAACTGCGGAGGCAGAACCCCCTGCTTTTCCACCATACAGGCTGCCCTGAATGTCGCGGGGGACGGGGCGACCATTAAAGTGGACCAGGACACATACCCCGAGGCCCCGGTGAAGACCACTGCGGGTACGGTCTCCATCAGCGGGGGCTGGAACGGCTTGTTTACAGAACCGACGGGAACCACCCAGATGTATGCACCCAGTGGAACAGGAGGGGGGACCGTGAAGGTGCTGCCGAATACAGGGGTGGTGGCCCAGCAATAGCGAAACCGGGGACGGATACGGCAAAACAAACCCTGCATGGATCCGCAACAGACGCCCACGGGGCGTTACACCGCAGGATCTCTTCGTGACATGGAAAGGCATCGGGTAAAAGCGTGCAGTCGTTTGGCGTAGCGGGCCATCCATGGGTCCGGGATGTCCGTGAGGGATGCGGCTTTAGAACTGCAATTAAACCAATCCCCTGCCGGCAGGGGGGCTTAGCGGGGGTCTGGGAAAAAGAGAAGCGAAGTGAAAACGGCGGGCTGTACCATGGGTTATCCAGGGGAGGGAAAGCGATGGACGAATATGAAAAGGTGGAAGTGCTCGATAATCATTTCGAGGCCCAGGTATTGGATTCCATTTTAAACGAGCGAGAGATCCCCCACCGCATGAGGTCCTTCTACGATACGGCCTTTGACGGCCTGTTCCAGACCCAGAAGGGGTGGGGCTATGTAAGCGCCCCGAAGGAATACCATGAAGAGATCACAGAAATCCTTCGGGATCTCAGGGCCAACGAACCAGGAACCACCGATGAAGACCAGACGGAGGGAACGGATGATATGACGCCCTGATTTTTATGACGGCCTTGCATCCTGCCAAGCCGGATCCCGACACCCTCCGAATCTATTTGCTCTTCTCTCCCTGTTTTCGGCCCGCCTTCTTGAAAACCGCGGCCAGGGTCCCGAATGATCCGGAGCCTCCCTTCTCGCCCTGGTAGGCCTTGAACGCCCGGCTTTCTTCCGCCGCTTCAAGACCCTTTGTGCTGAGGGAGATCTTGCCCGACCCAGGGTCCACCTTCACCACCTGGACCGTGACGGACGATCCCTGGGGGAATTTTCGCCTCAGGTCCCCGGTGGTGTCGCCGGCCATTTCGGAAATATGAAGCAGGCCCGTCTTCCCCCCGGGAAGGAGGACAAAGGCCCCATAGGGCTTGACCGCATCCACCGCGCCTGTCAGGATGGCGCCCGGCGCCAATTCCGCCTGCCCACCTTCCGTGTCGCCGGAAGATGGAAAGCTCAATTCAAGACCGATACGCCGGCCGGCCGCATCCACCGAGGCGATCCTGACCTGGAGTTCCTCCCCCTCCGAGACGACCTCCTTGGGATGGGCGACCCTTCTCCCGAGACCCAGGCCGGAGATGTGGAGCAGGCCTTCGATTCCCGGCTCAAGCTGCACAAAGGCCCCGAACGGGGCCAGCCGCATCACCTGTCCGGTCATGACGGCGCCTTCGGTGTAGCGCTCCCCGGCGGTGGCCCACGGATCCTCCTGTGTCGCCTTGAGACTCAGGCTGATCCTTCCTCCTTTCCAGTCCAGATCTAGAACCTTCACGTCGACCGTTTCCCCGGGGGACAGGACGTCCGAGGCCGAGGCCACACGGCTCCAGCCCAGTTCCGACATGGGGATGAGACCTTCGATGCCCCCGATGTCCGCGAAGGCGCCGTACGGGGCCAGCCTGGTGACATGGGCCGGGACGATGTCTCCCACGTGAAGGGACTGACGGAGTCGATCCACCTGTTTCTGCCGCTCCTCCTCCAGGATCTGTCTTCTGGACAGCACGATATTGCGGCCCCCCTTTTCATACTCGGCGATCCGAAAGACCAGTCTCTTCCCAACATATCCCTCGGGATCGGAAACCCCGCGCAGGTCCATCTGGGAATAGGGGCAGAAGGCCTCTTTTCCAAAGACCGTTACCTGATACCCGCCCTTGCGCTCGGAGGCGACAATCCCCTCTATGGGGAGCCCGCTCCTGTAGGCCCCTTCCAGGGATTCACCGGAGGCGGCGGCGGTCATCTTGACGCTCAAGACGGTCTCCCCGTCCCGGGTGCTTACCACATAGGCGGAGATGGGATCCCCGACCGAAAAGGTGGGATCCCCGTTTTCGTCCAGCAGCTCCTGGGCCGCGATCACCCCTTCGCTCTTTCCTCCGATATCCACAAAGGCCCATTCCTCGCCGATGCTCACCACGGTTCCCGTCACCCGGCTGTCGGTCCGGACCCCCTTTTTCACCTTCTTCAGACTCGCCTCGAAAAGCGCGGAAAAATCTTCTTCCTCCTCCGCCTCTGCCGGGTCCGGCATCTCTTCTTCCGGGATTCCCTCCAGTTCCTTGTCTTCCATCCAACCCATCTCCTTCGCGATCGTTCCTGTTCACCTTTAAGACAGAATTATGCCGCAAACGCGAATATAGCGCCGTGCGCTCCAGTTGTCAAAAGAAAGGTCAAAGCGTAAGGGAGCAGGCGGCTCAACCAGGTCAAATCCTTTGTGAAAGAGCTACGAAGCCGCCCAAGGGCCGCGCAATCCGATTTCGATGCGGTTGTTCAGCGTCAAGAGTGCCAGGTGATTATAGGCGTGCGAGAAACTACTTATTGATCGGATAGAAATGGGTTGCGGGCACAGCCTGCCATTTATTGGCAGAGCCGTGAGGGTCGCTTTCTGCCTGGATGGATCCTTGTCGACGAGGCCTTGAAGGGGAAGCCTGCCTCTGTGTCCCGTCACTGGCGGCGTAATCCGAATTGTATGCCAGTGGCAGGGGTTCCCTGTTTCAGACCACCTCCCGCCACCCCCGCGTGTGGGGTTGCAGGAGGTGGTCTGAAACAGGGAACCCCTGCCACTGGCATACAATTCGGATTACG
>JAWOIH010000046.1:0-3356 GCA_046484725.1 Candidatus Desulfacyla sp.
GTTATCCGGGTCTTCGACCCAAATGTTTCCAGGCACCCTAATATAGTCAACTCTCACCATAGGTAAAAGCCTGCGATGAGAAGTTTTTCGACCGAATAACAACAAACCGGCATAGGTTAACAGGGTTGTTCCTTTATCTTTTTTGATGCAGCCAAGTGAGTACAACAAATCCAAGTCATTGTATTGTAATTCTTCGGCGTATTGATTAACATTGCTTCTTAATTTTCGGTAGAGGTTTATTGCATCTTCGCTAATATCGTCGAGTGTTGAATCGTTGACCACACTAAAATCGAGGCTATCTTCCTTGTTGTAGAATATGATCAAATCATCTTCGGTGCAGCGCTGGTCGCTGGAGCCGATTCTGCGATAAGCCCCCCGGGGCAGGCCTTCATTTTGAAAAAAGGCAGGTTTTTGCCCATCGGCAAGTTCGGGTACAAAAACAACAATCACATTTTTTCCACCAATATGCTCCACCTTAATATCGGGCCGAATTGGTTGAGTGGTAGGCCAGCAACAGCTCAAAGTTTTTATGGATATCTCGGGATTTCGAGAGGATTGTCAGATCCTCCAGCCTTTCCGTCAGAAAGGTCAGGATCTGGTTCTTCTTGATCTCGTCTACAGAAGAAAGCTGATTAAACGCCGCATTCCTTAGTGCCCTCTCGGAATAGTGAAAGGAGAGGACTGCTGCAATGCCTAACGGAATAATCGCCGCCAGGAGAAACAGCGTGACCAATCGGCCCATAAGACTTCCGGAAAAAAATCGAAACATGGCATGCCCCCGTTTGGATTGTCGATTGTTGATGGATGAATGTTGATTGTTGATGGATATGTTCGTTCACAGCTGACCTCTCTCACCGAGCCGGTTAAGACATTATGGGACGCAACTCTTCGGGGGTTTTTCCAGCCGGGCATTTTATCATTTTGCACATATCGAAGACATTGTTCATCTTTTCCCTCAGGCCGTTATGTATGAAATCCTGACCATCCGCGATCGTCTGCGTCCCGGAATCGGTCACTGCACCACCATCTTTTCATCCGACAGGATCTTTGCGCCATCCAGAATGACCACCCGGTCCCCGGTCACCCCCTTGAGGTAGGCGGCCCGAATCCCTGTCAGCGTAGGAAGCGATGTCTGGATGACCTTTTGAGGGATGGACCTCGTGCCGATGATCTCATCCGCCAGGATCCCGAATTCCATGTCGTCGGATTGCAGGATGATGACCTGATTCAGATCACTAAGACCCCTGTCAGGCAGTTCAAAAAACCTCCCGAGATCAATGATCGAGAGGATCTGCCCTCTCACATTCACGATCCCCATGACAAAATCAGGGATACCGGGGAGTGGCGTCAGATCCTTCAAGGGATAGACCTCACGAATGTGGGAAAGCTCAAGGGCATACCTTTCATGGGCCAGCATGAACTCCACGACGGTTAGATGCTCCTCGGCCCCCGCTGCCCCCTCCGGCCGCTGTGCAAGGGTCCTCGCCCTCTCCCTCAGGATACGAACCTTTTCATCAGTGCTCAGACACATCACATCCTCTTTGCTCCCTGCTCCCTGCTGCTTACTGCCTACTCCTTACTGTTTGCTGGCTGCCTCAATCCGTCAATCAACTCAATAACCTCCCTGAGTCTCTCCACGGTAAGTCCATCGGAATGGGGGACTGTTTCCCCAGGGTCCATGGATGACAGCAAATCGAGCGCGTTCTTGAAAAACCTCTTCGTTTCGATCGTCCTATCCTGTTGCCTCATCAGGTGCCCAAGCGAGAAATAGGCCATAATGCGTCCCGGATCGAGGTAGATGGCACGTTTGAGAGATGCTATCGCCTCCTCCGTCAACCCCAGCTCCTGATATATGGCAGCCAGAAGGGCGTGGTAATCCGGGTTCAGCTTTTCCACAGACACAGCCTTCTCGCACCATTTCCTGGCCTCCTCCAGCCTGCCGAGATTGGCGCAGGCCCTCGCCAAAAGGGCCATCGCTTCCTGCATAGGAAAAGGATGCGCCCCTCCCCTTTCATCGGAAAGAAGCCCGCCTAATTTCTCAGTCACTTCCTGATAGCTCCCCATTTCATAAAGCGCAAGGGCCTCTCCGTACCGATTCGACTTGTCTTCAACACCCTTTTCACGTTTCAAAAGCGCAGGGGTGGGTCCGGGGCCGTATGTCTTTCCCGGGCGGGAGGAGATGATTGTTCGCGAAGGAAGAGGGGCACCGGCCGCCTCAGCCTCAGGCACATTTATCTTTCCCGGTGTCAGGGGAGTAAAAACCACTTCAGCCGTTTTTTCTTTCAGAGGGCCCGGAGGTCCTTTTTTGTGAAGCACGGCCCCGGGAAACCTCACCGGATGGAGTCCCGGGGCCTGCACAAAGGATGTTTCGCTCGGGCTTACGATCAACCAGCCGTCTGTGGCAAGGAAACTCGTCAGACGACCGATGACCCGTTCCCTCATGTCAGGAGAAAGATACATGAGCGCGTTCCGACAAAAAATGACATCCACCGCGTCACCCCCGCCTGGGGGCGCAACAGGCCCTTCCTCGATGAGATTAAGTTGCGAGAATGTCACCATCTTTTTGATATGCGACGAAATATCAAATTGATTCTTCCCTGTCTTTGTGAAATACCGGGCCATGAGTCGCTCAGGCATATCGCGAAACGACCATTGACTGTAAACGCCCTTCTCCGCCTTCTCGATAAATCGTGCATTGATGTCCGTGGCCATGATCCTGATCTCCCATCCCTGGAACAGGCCTGCCATCTCATCCAAGAGCATGGCGATGGAATAGGGCTCCTCACCGGTACAGCATGCGGCGCTCCAGAACCTGAGACGTTTTTCGAATCCATTTCGGGACCGGGACCAGGGTGTCAGGATCCGGTCTTTCAGGGTCTCAAACACTACATGATCTCTAAAGAAGAAGGTCTCTCCGATGGTCAGATGACCGACGAGAATATCCACTTGTTCCTGTGTGAGCCGGGTCGACAGGATCCATCGGATGCATGCTTCCGTATCCGTAAACCCCAGATCAGGCGCCGCACCCTGTATGTTCCGCCTGAGGTCCCGCCATTTTTCCCGTGGAAAATAAAGTCCTGTCCGCGAATTAACGAGACTGCTCAGCCGGGATATAAGGGTATCGGAAATTTCGACGGTCATGGGACACCGAAAAAACAGATATCTAACGTGAGCAAAAGCGACTAACCTTCATGATTAACATCCAGCATCAGAAACCAGTCGGTACGCCCATTTCATTGACTCACATCCCGGTGAAACAAGGGCAAAAAATGGTTTCACGGGGCAGGCGGAGACACATATGAAAACAAAAATAATTCATTTTAAGGCCCTAAAATAAAACCCCTTTGTGGCTTCGT
>JAWOIH010000092.1:0-14989 GCA_046484725.1 Candidatus Desulfacyla sp.
GGGTATGCGGCGGACGGCGCCCAGAGAATGGGCCATTGCATGCACCAGACCCAGCATGGCATTGGAAAAGGCCCAGCCTGCGATGAGGGCCGCAATCTGCATCTGCCCCCGGGCCACGAGATCCCCCCCATTCTCAACGGCCAGGGGAAGATACTTCACAATCAGCCGGATGGCATGCAGGGCCGCTGCATCGGATATGGGATTGCGGGCCTGGGCCACGTAGCTTTCCACCGCGTGCGTCATGGCATCCATTCCGGTGGAGGCCGTCAGTTCCGGAGGGAGGTTTTCAGTCATATGGGGATCCAGGATCGCTACCCGGGGGATATTGAAATGCTCAAAAATGATAATTTTCTGGCCCTGTTCCGTATCGAGCACCACGGCACCGGCGGTGACCTCGGATCCGGTGCCCGCTGTCGTGGGGATGACCACATGGGGTGTCTGTGGCCGGGTCAGCAACTGCATTCCCTGAAAATCCCTCAAACTTCCCCCTTCCGTCATCACGATGCACATCCCTTTGGCCGTGTCAATGACGCTGCCGCCGCCCAGACTGACCAGTACATCCGCCCCGGCTGCCAGCGCTGACGCCGCACCCTGATCCACCACGTCCATGCCGCTGTCCTGAGGGACATCCGCGTACACACCGACAAGGAGATGGCCCAATCCGTCCTTGACCTGATCCACCAGGCCGGTTTCCATGAGGCCCGGGTCGGTCACCAGAAAGGCCCTTTTGCCCAGAGCAGAAACCTCCATGGAGAGTTCGTCAATGGACCCTGCACCGAAAATCACCCTTGTCGGGCTAACGTAATTGAAACTTAAATCTGCATCGTAAGGCATGTCGCGCCCTCCTTGTCCAGGTCACTTTAGGAACCGAAATCCTATGTGCGTGAGACGGGTTGCTCGTTACTGAATACCGGGCGCCGGATGCGCGTTGTTCGATAAAGGGAAAAGGGGCTGCTGTGCGTCCGCGGCCCGCTCAGTGGTGGAAAGCGGAGGCAGGGAATCCCCGTCCCGGTACGCCATGTCATCTACGCCATGTCATCCCGCGATTCAGGGGGTTCAGCCTTTGCTCAATCATCCGGAAATCTGCTGTCCAGTTCGGTCAGACATCGAATGGACTCCTGAACGCCCTTTAAATACCTGACAACATATGGCAGATTTCCCTTGAGTTTGAGTTTGCCCTGCATCATGCCCTTGACGGCATCCAGCTCTCTCTTGGCCACCTGTTTCCACCGTACATAGGGACCGGATATCACAAATTTCGCGTTCTCTGCGGTCGCCCTGTCAACCATTCGAATGCCGTTGACCACGCCGTCTTCGAAATCGAGATAGAGATATTGATCTTCATTGACATTGGCGTCCGGGTCTTTGAACATCACGCAACTGATATCTCCCTGCCACCCTTTGTTGAAAACGGCGAACTCCTTGCTGGCCTTGACCTTGTCTTCCCACGCCTTGCACCATGCATCGCTGAACACATCCAGTTGTGTCATATGTCACCTCCCTGATAATTGTTGTTGCACCTGCAACGGATCCATGCCTTTCAGCCCCAACCCTGCAAACGCCGAGGAAGCCTCGGCCGCCGCACGCCTTCCTATTCCGATGACATTGTTCCCGGACGGGGCCTACTCGGCCTGTCTCGCCTCCTCTAATCGCTTGTCAAGGAACTCAAGGCCCGACGCCATCAGGAGCCGGCGGGTCGGGAATCCTCTCCGGTCAAGACCCCGGATTTTGTAATACGCTTTGCGCATCCGTTCTTCATCCGGCGTACTTCCGGCAGCAGCGCCGTCCAACAGGGGAGTCAATACCTTCTTGGGCAGTCGATCATCCCGGGCAGTGACCCCCATCAGATTGTTCAGTGCCCTCTTCAATACCCAGGCGCGTTGACCTGCCGCCAGGAAATCGTCAACGCTGTAATCGTATCCGGTGACCGCGTTGAAACCGGCAAAAAAATCGTCCAACCCCATGGCCCAGCAGACAAAGTGACAGACACACGCCGCATTGGCAATCTGGCCGATATTTTCACAGATGCAGACCATCTCGGCCTTTCCGTTGCTCTCGGCAGCCGGATAGTCTTCTTTCAGTCCGATCTGAGGCCAAGCGACCATCCCCTGCTCCACGGCCTGGACCGCATGCTGCAGGTGGCAGGCGCCCCGGTTGGAATTCATGTAGGCCAGGCCTATCCCATGAAACGCCCTGGGATCGTGCATGGGCAGTTCAAGACCTTTGACGGTCACCACAAAATCCTCAGCCGTCCCGCCCACCATCCGGGCCATGGCGCGGCTTCCCAGGGCTGCCAGGTCGCCGATCCCCTGCCGCAGCACAATCTTTTCCACCAGTTCAATGACCGCATCGATGTTGCCCCAGCCGAGGTCGAGACCGTCCAGATCGGCCTTGGACAGCAGTCCGTTTTCATAACAGTCCATGACGAAGGCCACAGTGGCGCCACAGGTGATGGTGTCCAGCCCCTGACGATTGCAGAGATCGTTCAGATAGGCGATGCCGTTCAGATTATCGTTCATGATCAGGGTGCCGAAGCTGGCACATGTTTCGTATTCAGGCCCGGGCCCCCTTGGGACCCGGTACCCGGGATCATCCACTTCCACCACCGGCTTGCATCCGATGGGGCACGCATAGCATGCAATGCGGCCCTTGAGGATGCTGTCGTGGACGGCCGGTCCGCCGATGGACGCGGCGATTTCATCTGCCTCGCCCAGGGACCAGTTCTTGATGGGGACATTCCCTGTCAGCATCCCCATATCCATGGCCGCGGCCGTTCCCAGTTCCTGAAACGACGAACAGATCATGGACTCCCTGATATGGGCCAGGGCCGATTTTTTGGCGGACCGGTACGCATTTTCATCCGCGACAGGGATTTTTTGATTCCCTTTGGCGATGATCGCCTTGAGGTTTTTGCTCCCCATTACCGCACCCATGCCCGTTCGTCCCAGATAGTGCGCCCTGTCATTGGACACGGATGCAAACCGCACCATCCGTTCGCCTGCCGGCCCGATGGCAAGCACCCGGGCCTTCCGTGTGTCTCCGTGACGCTCCTTCAGACGATTGATGGTTTCATAGGTATCCATCCCCCAGAGATCACGGGCGTCACCCAGTTCAGCCCGTCCCGATTCAACCAGCAGGTAGGCGGGTCGCTCGCTTTTCCCGGAAAGAAAAATTCCGTCGAAACCGGCCTTCTTGAGTTGGGCGCCAAAGAAACCGCCGGACGTGGATTCCCCCCAGATTCCCGTCAGAGGCGATCGAGCGCACATGGCAAATCGAGAACTGCCGGGAAAGTCGGTCCCGGCCATGGGGCCGGTCATCACCAGCAGCGGGTTTCCCGGAGACAATGGATCGGATACCGGCCCCTCGGTATCTGCAAACAGACGGGCGGCCAGGGTGCTCCCGCCCACGTATTTCAACCCCTCGTCTTTTTCAATGGAGATCACGTCCTGCTTCCCTGAACTCAGGTCTATCTTCAAGATTCTGTTATGGAACCCCGGCATCAACTCTCCTCCTTTTCTTCTCTTTCAGACAAAGCGGATGTTGGTTTCGGTTGTGAAGCAGGAAGCTTCCCCTCTCTTCCGGTGCTTGAATTTCAATCTCAGCGCTTCACGAACCGGTTCATTCCCATGTATCAACGACCGGCTTCAGTGGAACCTCCGGATAAATCTGCCCGTGGGCCGGCGGCATGGAGTTGTAAACCCATTCGATATCGACGATCCCGATCACCATACCCCGTTTGCGACGGAAACCCCGAAAGATGCCCCGAATGAGCACGTCTTCCATTTTCATGGTCAAAGCGAACACGGCGACCGTGGTCTCCTCCGGGATGCGCATGAGTTCGTCCTTGAAGGCCAGTGGAGAAAAGGCCAGTCGCCGGCTGTCGGCCGCCTGGCACTGGACGACCGGCACGATCACCGGAAATCCGTCCGGGCCGATATATGACACGAACTTGAGGGCATCCAGTTGATTAAACAGGTCTTGTGCAAAGGGTTTGAGTATGGGTTCGCCTTTTTCGGCGGCTGCAGCGCCTTTGGTCATTTTCGTCAGCATGGCGGACAGGACGATTCGGAACATGGGAAGGGCTTCGCCTTCAGATGTCTCGATGAGATCCAGGTAATGAACCGTGTTGATACCGAAATAGGTGTTATACCGGAACATGGGAATTTCGTTGTAACGCTCGTATTCCCGGCCTTCAGTTCGCAAATGGGTCCATCTGGCCCGGCCCCGCCACATCTTTTTGTCCATGGTCATGACAAGAAAACCGATATCAGGCCTTGTCTGAATATACGCCTTGCTCAGTCCTTTACAGAACTGCCCCAGCGTCAGTTGACGGGGCCCAGGGGCCATGATCGAGGTAATCAGGGAAATATGCGGCAGTCCCCCGGGATTGGCACAGGCCACCAGCCCGATCTTTTCGGCCGGCTCAAATGCCTTCATCTCCTGTTCAATGAAGAATGTCCTCATCAGGCCCTTTCTCGCTTTTCTCCAAGCATATCCGTTGAGCCAATCCGGTCTGAAGCATCATCCGATTCAGGATGCCTCTTTTTCCAGCCGTGTCGAGCCGCTCCAGGTCACGATCGCGGGGTCCACGCCCGAGTGCCGGGCCACAGCCGCCAATTCCTCCATCATCCGGCTGCGCAGCAGTTCCTCCTCCCTGTAGGGCCAGTCAAGATCCAGTCGCAGATATTTGTCCCTGCACAGATTGTTGAATGCACACAGTTCCCACCGGTTCACCCGTCCATCCAGGTTCTCTGCAATAAACCCCCCGATCCCCCGGATGTTTTCATCGGTGGCCGTTGCGTCGGGGATGATGGGGGTTCGTATCCAGAGTTGCCCGGGATGCCCTTTCGATCGCATCCAGTCGCGCACACAGAGCAGATTTTCCAGAATCCTTTCATGGGTTGCGCCGGTAAACCTTCTGTGCTTTTCCGCGTCCATTTCCTTCAGATCAAACAGGAGCAGATCCAGATAGGGGAGGAGTCCTTCCAGGACCTTTCGGGAGCACATGCCGCAGGTATCCAGGGCCGTATGAATACCCTCTGCCTTCAACCGTTTCAGAAACTCCCGGTTAAACACCGCCTGCAGGGTCGGCTCCCCCCCGCCCAGGGTCACGCCGCCGCCGGACGACGCAAAATAGACGCGGTCCTTGGTCACCTCGGCAACCAGGTCATCCAGTTCGCACATCCGGCCCAGAAGCTGTAAGGCGGCGGCCGGGCATTCATCCACGCACAGCCCGCACCCGGTGCATCGGCTTCGGTCGATGCGATTGCCGCCTTCCGTAAATGCCAGGGCCCCTTCCGGGCATGCGTCCAGGCAGGTCTTGCAGCCGATACACTGGTTCGCTATCCAGTGAACCTGGGGATGGGGAGAAATGCTCTCGGGATTGTGACACCAGAGGCATTTCAAAGGGCACCCCTTGAAGAAAACCGTCGTACGGATCCCCGGTCCGTCTTCAGTGGACATGCGCTGAATTTCCAGGACCATGGCCTTCAGGTTCTGGTCAGAGTTACTGTGCATGATTAAAAAGCTCACGAGGCGAGTGTTCCAAAGTCAAGATAACCAGAATCGCTCCGTACCTTCAGGTCTTCATAACCGAACCTCATCCAACGCGCCTCCCTTCGGCTTCACACCCACAACGAGCTAAAACCGACCATGACTTACCCGCTGGATAACCTCATCCTGCAGTTCCCTTCCCACGGCCGTGAAATAGGCGTTGTAGCCGGTGACCCTGACCAGGAGGTGACGGTAGTCTCTGGGATGCTTCTGGGCATCGCGCAGCACATCCGGGTCCAACATGTTGATCTGCAAGGCGCTCCCGCCGTTTTCGCAGTAGCCCCGCAAAAACGCCTTGAACTTTTCTTTGTGCTCGGGATCCCGGATAATGGAGGGGTTGAACGTAATGGTGTGGCTGGCGCCGTTGGGAAGGCAGTTGAGGTATTCCCCCCAGTCGCCCTTTCCGTCAACGGCCTTGCCGCCCATGACCTTGCCCACGGAGTTGGCATTGGATGTGGGTCCGTTGACATCCGCCCCGTTGGACGGACAGATGGCGTTGGACAGAAACCGGCCCCTGGGTCTGCCGTCGGCGCTGGCAGCCATGATAAAGCCGTCGCCGGCCCAGTAGTTCCAGCTCAACATGCCGGGCCTGAAGCGCCTGCCGGTTGAGGCGGTCACATGCTTCCATGTCTCATCGCACCACAGGTCCATCACCTTCTTGGCCATGGCATCGGCCGTTTCATCGTCGCGGCCATATTTGGGCGCCTTGTTCCCGGCCATGGCCTGAAGCTTGTCGTGCCCCTGCCAGTTGTCCTTCAAGGCCCTGATGAGTTCGGCCATGGTGCATTTCTTTTGGTCGAAGACGAGGTATTTGATGGCCAGGAGGGAATCGACGGTGGTGGCATAGGTGACGGCTTCAAGGGTCGTGAAATTGATTTCCGCGCCTCCCCGGGTGATGTCGAGACCCTTTTCGGCGCAGCCCCTGACCAGACATGAGAGATAGGGGGTCGGGAAGTATTGTGCCCGAAGCGATTCCGATGCCTCATAGACCTCGACGCTTTTTTGAACAATATATTGGGTCTGTCTGACATAGGCGGCCCAGAATTCGTCCCAGGTCTTGAAGCGGCCCGCCTCCCCGGTATCCGGCCCGTCCTGTTGGAGAGGCTCTTCCTTCCCGGTCATGGGATTAAAGAAAGGGATGAGATCCCTCCCCCCGGTAAGGGCCAGTTCCACTCCCTTGAGCAGGTTGAGGTTAACGTCCACGGTGCCGGACCGATCGTTTCCGACCATGGTGTTTTCAAGACAGCCGACCGGTGCATAGTCATACACATTCTCCTCGTGGATCAGATGGTCAAGGCCCGCCTTCCTGGCTTGAAGCATCATACCGGCCATGGACCGTTCATCGAAATTCAGTAGAAAGGGCGACCCCTGGCTCAGCGAGATCATGTCCACCACCTTGTTCAGCAGGGCGTCGGTAGAATGTCGATGCAGCCGCACGTTCGGCTTGGGCTCCAGAATCGGGGACATCTCGTCGATGACCTCAAGAATGGCATAGGTCAAATCATTGGTCGTATCGCGGCCGCCGGCCCCCATGCCGGACAGCGTGATCAGCTGACCAAACCCGGATGTAATGCCCTGGTTGCCGTTGCGGATCATGGCGTCATAGACGGTATTGCAGTGCACCCAGAAGCATTTCAGTATTTCCTTGCCGAATTCCCGCGCCATTCCATGGGACAGGGAATCTTCCCAGTACGGGAGGAGGTACTGGTCGATACGGCCGAAAGAGGTTCCCGGGCCGGGATAGTTTTCGTCGCTCATGATCAGCATGTGATTGATCCAGAGCGTCTGGAGGGCCTCCCAGAAGGTTCGGGCCGGTTCCCAGGGGACCCGCCTCAGGTTTTCGGCCATCTGCTCCAGTTCCTGTCGTCGCTGAAGGTCGGTGTTTCCGGCCGCACGTTCCGCACAGACATCCGCGTAACCGGCCGCCACCTCCCGCGGCATGGCGGCCGCCGTCATCATGGCCCTTAACTGGGAACCCCTGGATCCGCGTTTCTCCGGTTCGCTCAATCCAGTGTATCTGGAGTCGAGATCGGCCAGGATCCCTTTCCACCCGATTTTCAAGGCCCGTTCGTGATCTGGAATCAGGTGTCCGCTGGTGGCGCCCGCATTGCCGTAGCCGTGGTCATGAAACCATTTCATGGCGGCCCGGGCACCCTTTTTGCCCAGGAGAGCCCTGTCAAACGCCTGCTGTTCCCGTTTGTCCAGGCAGAGGGAGGTCTGAATATTAAAGCGACCGCCGGCCAGCAGATCGCCCGGCAGGATTTCCTTGGGCATATATCGGACCATGACCTCCTTCACAAACCAGGCGCGCCGTTCCACCTGAGGCCAGGTCCAGAATTCCTTGGCCAGTTCCACGGTTCTGGCGGCCTGACGGAAGGAACCCCGCAGGGTCTGCATCAATGCATAGGTCTCCGGCACAATGTAAAAACTCATCTCATTGAACTGGACGTCCCAGGCCGTTCCCGTGGACCAGGCCAGGAATTCATTGTTCCACCCGCGGTCCGTACCCTTGAAATAGTAGTCCCGCAGCCATTGAATCCGCGGGGTCAGGTCCCTTGGCGCCTTGATGCGATGATCGAATCGAGGGAGGGCGGCGGCAGTCATGGCGGGTTCTCCTTTGTAAAAAGCTCAAAGCTGAAAGCTCAAAGCTCAACGTGCAAGGGAATTGAGATCTGCAGCTCTTCTTGTTCCTTTCAGCTTTGAGCCTTGAGCTTTGAGCTCCTTTTCAAGTGTTCCACCCCGTGGGCCAGCATGTTCTTCATGATCTCCACGGCCTTCTTTTCATCCTTGGCCTTCAATGCGGTCACCATCCCTTCATGAAAGGCAAACACTTCCGGAACCACCGTCGCATCGGAAAAAAATCGACAGGCCAGGTTGAGGTAACAGCTTTTGAATGAATTCAGCAGCAGGGGATAGATGTCATTACCCGATGCCATGGCTATGAGATGGTGAAAATCAAAATCCAGTTCACTGATCCTCTGCGTATTCTGCTGATCGACGGATGCCTCCTCCTGAAGCAGCCGGCCAAAGTCTTTCAGCTGCTCCACGGTTCGATGGCCGGCTGCCCGTCTTGCCGTTTCCACTTCAAACAGAAACCGCATTTCCAGCAGACTGGTGAACAGCTCCTCTTTCAGATCGCCCTGATGGTAAGTGAGGAGAGAGGTCAACAGCGACAGGGAACCTTCTCGGCGATAGTCATTGACAACCGTCCCAACTCTCGGAATGAGGGAGACCAGTCCCTTGGCGGCCAGGTCAACAAGCCCTTCGTGAACCACGGGCCTGCTGACATTGAGCTGCAGGGCCAATTCACGTTCAGAAGGGAGTCTCTTCCCGATAGGTAAGGCGCCGGAGAGTATCAGCGCCTCAAGGCGTTTCACAAAGGCATCTTTAAGACTTTCGGTGCGAATAGGGCTAAGGAGTTGCTGCACAATATGCTCCTGTGTGGCAGGTGGTATTACCAACTGCCACATTAAAAGATTTGTGTGGACTTGTCAAGCCTATGTTGGGGCCGCCTCCAAATTCGTAAGACGGGGGCTTCTCGCCGGTTGGAATAGCGGAATGTCGGAACGCCGGGAGGGTGGTTGAGGGGGATTGAGACTATTCCATGCCTCCGGACCAACGGCATGGCCAACCCCGGATAAAAAAACGTGATTACACCGCCTTGGGTGGTTGGGCATTCGAGACGTTTAATTATAGACAACATCATGCTATTGGAATAGCCTGTTGGGAGTTCCTAAACGTATCCAATGAGGCTCGGATAGGCGGCAAGGGGGCAGATTGCAGCCCTGTCAGAGACCTGGATGACGGGGCGTTTCCGATGCAGCCGGCAGAAACCTTGGCAGGGGTAGGGAAATCCATGAAAATCCGCGTAGAGTGTTATTCAGGATACAGGGGCGAAGAGACCCCCCGGCGGTTCTGGCTGGATGAGCGACGGGTCGAAATCAGGGAGGTCTCTGATCGATGGCTCGATCCGGACCATCGCTATTTCAAGGTGGTGGGCGACGATGGGGCGACCTACATCCTTCGGCACGATTCGGAAACCGATGCGTGGGAGATTACATTCTTTCGTGATACTTGATACTGGATGCTGGATACTGGATGCCGGTTTCAGGTTGTGCCTAACCCTCTTACCCTCTCATCTTCTAAACTTCTGCTGGATATACTGGATATACTGGATACTGGATGCTGGTTCATTGGGTTTATTGAGTTCATTGAGTTTGTTGGGTTGGTGATGCTTTGAGCTTTCAGCTTTCAGCTTTGACCTCATGAAGCATGGAGCATGGGGCACGGAGCTTCCCCCGATAACTGATAACGGATAACTGATAAGCGATAACAGATAACCGTTTTTCCCCTTTCCCCTTTCACCTTTGAGCTTTGAGCTCTTCTAATCCTTGCTGTGCCTGTTCCATGCGCTGGCGAATGGTGCTGACCCGAATCCGTGTGTTCAGCACATAGGCGGACTCGGTTTGCTTGGGCCAGGGCTTCGGATTCCACTCCACGGCCTTGACCCGGGCCACGGTCCCCTCTATATCGCCTTGTTCCTCTTCAAGGAATTTTTCAATCATGGCAAGAAACCGGGGGGCCTGTTCAAGGGATCGATCCATATGGCCGCGGGCATCCGGGCCGGTGAAGACGAGCCTGTGCCCCTGGCAGAGGATATCCACGTCGAACCGGCTCAGGGCGGCAAGAGAAGTCACAAAGGCATCGAAATCCACCAAAAACTCGGTGAAGATGTAGCCCGATCCGTCGTCGCAGCCCACGGCCTCCGAGGCAATCAGAAGCCGTTTTTCAGGCACCCAGTAACTCATGAAATCCCAGGTGTGGCCCGGTGTATTCATGACCTCAATATGGACGTCGGAGGCGAGTTCAACGATCTCGCCCCCCTTCAGTTTAAGATCCAGATGAAAGGGTTCAAAAGGAGCTTTGTAGATCGGGCCTTGGTTCTGCGACTCCAGGGAGTCCTTTGCCTCCTGGTTCAGCGATCGGATCAATCGAACGGCATTGTCTCGCTGCAGGATCTCCTGGGTCCGCTCTGAACCGGCGATCTTCATGGTCGGGTATACGGACTTGAGATGGGCCGCGGCGCCGATGTGGTCAAAGTGGGAATGGGTCAGGAAGAGGTACCCCGGCGCCCGGTTCCCCAGGATCTTCCGGATGCCCGCCTCGTACATGAAGCCCAAGGCTGTCAGCCCTGCATCAAAAAGAACCGGGACAGGCCCATCCATCAGATAAACGGGGACCGCCGCATTTCCCACCACGTGGAAGTCGTCGATCACTTTCCCTGCCTGATTGTATCTCATTAGACCGAATCATCCCTTGCTATTCATTCTTTTCCCTTTGCAGATTTCGGGGCATACTTGGTATGATTTCACCTAAATGTCAAGGCCTATTCCGGATAAGGAAAGGAATCCATGCGTTCTTCATTTGATTAAGGGGGGTCGTCACGACCCCATGCCCGTTGATTCCCCGGCAGCATATGTCTCGGTTCAGGCACGGGAGAGGCCTTAGGAAAACGGATCCCCCTGATGTGGATCACGCGATCTCATCACTTGCACTATCTTTTTCTGCCTTCGATTTCATCGGGATCAGAGGGCGTCTTTTCCTGTCTCCCCTGTACGGATACGGATGGCACTCTCCACGGGCATCACAAATATCTTTCCATCCCCGATTTCACCGGTGCGGGCCTGATCCTGAATAACCCTTACGATGTCGGGAACCATTGCTTCATCCGCAACGATTTCAATCTTGACTTTTCCGACAAAATCGACCTGGTATTCAGCACCCCGGTAGACCTCCTTGTGGCCCCTCTGACGCCCAAACCCTCTGACCTCAGTGATGGTCATTCCCTTGATTCCCACCTCGGACAGCCCCCTTTTCACCTGATCCAATCTGAACGGCTTAATAATGGCTTCCACCTTTTTCATGGCCTTCTTCCCCCTTTCCGTTATCAGATATTGTACGCTGTTTCTTCGTGCTGGGTGAGATCCAATCCGCTCCTTTCATCCCGCAGGTCAACCCGCAGCCCAAAGATTTTGTCCACCAGTTTCAAGAGAAGGTAACTAAGAACAAACGTATAAACAACGGTGACCAGAATGGCAATGCACTGGATTCCCAGTTGTCCGGGGTTTCCAAAAAAGAGGCCGTCAGCGCCTGCCGGATTAATGGCCGCGTTGGCCAGCAGTCCGGTGACGAGGAGCCCTATGACCCCGCCGACCCCGTGGATGCCCACCACATCCAGGCTGTCATCGTATCCAAACCTGTTTTTGGCCATAATTCCCAGATAGCACCCCACACCTGCCAGCACGCCGATGAAGGCCGCGGATATGGGTCCTACAAAGCCCGCAGCCGGCGTCACAGTGGCCAGACCTGCGATGGCGCCGCTGGCGCCGCCCAGTGTGGTGGCCTTTCCAGTTATTCTCCATTCCATTCCGATCCATGACAGGGCCCCCGTGGTGCCGGCCACGTGGGTGGCCACAAAGGCGCTGCCGGCAAGCGATCCTGCCGTCAGGGCGCTTCCGGCATTGAATCCGAACCAGCCGAACCATAGAAGACCCGCCCCCAGCAGGGTCATGGGAAGATTGTGCGGTCGCAACTCCTCGGAGCCGTATCCTTCTCTTTTTCCCAAAAGAATGGCTGCTGCAAGGGCTGCTACGCCGGAACTCACATGTACCGCCACACCCCCCGCAAAGTCCAGCGCTCCCATACGCCCAAGCCAGCCCCCGGCCCCCCAGATCCAGTGTGCAAGAGGATTGTACACAAATGTAGCCCAGAGGAGGCTGAACAGCAGAAAGGGGCCAAATCGCATCCGCTCTGCAAAAGCCCCCGTGATCAGGGCAGGTGTAATGACTGCGAACATGCATTGGTAAATCATAAAGACCTGGTGGGGGATGGTGGTGGCGTAGATGGTGTGGGGTTCCATGCCCACCCCCCTGAGCCCGAACCACTCGAGACCCCCGATAATCCCCCATTTGTCCGGCCCGAAGGCCATGCTGTACCCCCACAGGATCCATTCCAGGCTTATCAGGGCAATAATGATAAAGCTCTGCATGATAGTTCCCAATGCATTCTTGCTCCTTACCATCCCTGCATAAAAGAGAGCCAATCCAATCGTCATGAGCATCACCAGCGCCGAACATACCAGAATAAATGTTGTGTCCCCTGTGTCCATTTCTCTCCTCCCATTTTTTTGGCCGCTGCGGTTTGAGATAACGACAATTGGCTAGCAAAAAGCATACCTATTCTAATATGTTAAATTTAATCGTAATAAAGTATTAATAGAAGTAATTGGACAAATTACAAAAGAAGTCAAAAACTACAATATCGTTCACATCATGGCCAATTTCCTACAAAAACGTCATTTCCTTACTTCGTTCTTTCAAGAATGATACAGAAGGGTGCCTCTGGCTTCCGGGCGGGTTGCAGGGAGCACTCCCTTTGCGCGCGTGCACATCGAAAATTGCTTGACAAAGTTAGTGATATTTACTAACAGAAATAACCGGCTGAAATGATGTCAGGATATTTATTTCATAGAAGTCTAAGGTAAATGAACATAACCCCCATTTGGGTTCCAACGTCCGGACGCAGAGATGAAGGCGGTGACAGGGCATGATGGCTGATGCAGGAAGTTCCGGCAAATACGGGGTTGCCGCGCCAACGCCGCTTTTCCCCCCGGGCAGGATAAAGATCGCCGAGGCCCTGCGATCGTTGCTGGAGACGAAGGATTTCGGTTCCATCACCACGGCCGAGATCGCCCGGACCGCCGGGGTGACGGAGGCCCTTATCTACAAGTATTTCAAGGATAAGAGGGACCTCCTCTATGAGGTGCTCAGGGAATACCTGGAACACTACGATGCCCGTTTTGAGATCGATCTGAAGGGGATCAGGGGGGCCTTGAACAAACTGCGGAAGCTGATCTGGTCTCACATCAACGTGTATGCAACGGATCGGGCCTTTGCCAAGATCCTCCTCATCGATGTGAGGAGTTTTTCCGACTACTATACCAGCAGGCCCTATGAGCTGGTTAAGAAATACAGCAAAATCATGCTGGGGGTCATTGAGGAGGGGGTTGCCAAAGGAGAGATCCGGGAGGATATCTCCCCCCGCATCATACGGCAGGCGATTCTGGGCGCGCTTGAGAACGTGTGCCTGACCGGGGTGGTCTTTGACCGTGAGATCTCGCCTGAAGAACTGACGGAAAGCCTCTGCGACCTCCTGTTCAGCGGGATCGAAAAGAGGGCGGACGCCGGGATGACGGGTCCGCACGCGTGATTGAAGGAGAAAGCACCATGGGACAATGGATGGATGGATATCTGGGGAAACTGGCCAGGGTCCGGGAAGAGAATGCCCGGGCCGGCGGAGACGACCGGATCGCGCTCCAGCATGAACTGGGAAAACTGACGGCGAGAGAGCGGATCGATCTGATGGCCGATCCCGGAACCTTTGAAGAACTCGGCTCTGTGGTCAGGGAGTTCACTTTTCCCCCCGGACTCACGGGGAGACCCAGTGCCGCGGACGGCGTGGTCATGGGGCGGGCCAGGATTGAAAACAGGGAGGTCATGGTCTACTCCCTTGATTTCACGGTCATGTCGGGCGCCGTCGGAGATCAGGGGGTCTGGAAAATCGCAGAGCTGATCCAGATGGCCGGCCAGGAACAGGTCCCCATCATCGGCATCTTTGATTCGGCCGGCTCCAGGTTCGGCTTCAAGAACGGGTTTGTGGGGCTTCACGGCATGGCTCGTCTGGTGCGCGCCTATTGCCTCTATTCGGGCGTTATCCCCCGTATCAGCCTGGTTCTCGGGCCCTGCACCGGGCCCATGGCGCAGGTGCCGGTGCTTTCCGATTTTCTGATCATGAACGAACGTAGCGCGTTTCTGTGGATGGGGGGAGAGGTCGCGTCAAAGGATGCGGGCTCGGCCGAGTTTCACATGCAAAAGAGCGGACAATGCCATCTCATTGCCGATAGCGATGAGGCGGCTATTGACATGGCCAGGGACCTGCTTCGGTTTATGCCTCAGAACTGCTGGGAACGGCCTGCGAGGGTGGAGACCGGAGATGATCCGGAGCGGCGGGAAGAGGGCCTGCTGGACATTATGCCCGATGATCCCAAGTTCACCTATGATATGCACGAGGTGATCGACCTGATCACGGACAACGGGGATTTTTTTGAACTCCAGGAGGACTTCGCCCCCAACATGATCGTGGGCTTTGCCCGGTTCGACGGCATGGTGGCGGGCATTGCGGCCAGCAATCCCGATGAGCTGAGCGGGATCATGGAGCCCGATTCTTCCGATAAATACGACCGGTTTCTCATGTTTTTGGACGCCTTCAATATCCCTCTGGTGACCCTATCGGATACGACGGCATTTCCTCCCGGCGATAAATGGGAACGGAAGGGGGTCATCCGGCATGGGGCCAAAAACCTGCACGGATACTCGCA
>JAWOIH010000154.1:0-3635 GCA_046484725.1 Candidatus Desulfacyla sp.
CCCGGAGGCCTTCTCTACGGCCTTTGGCGCAGGCGGCCCATCCAACACGATAAACTGGTTCTCGTTTTGAATATCTGCGTAGTCCATTCCATCCCGTACAAAGCGGATCACGGGGTTCCCGGGTTCCACCTCATAGACGCCGGCCTGCATTCGGAATCCCCGGACATCTTGTCCCTCGGGTGGCAAGAAAAGAAGGAGATGGCTCCCTTTCAAGGGCGTTTGATATCGCCTGTTCAGCTCTGCCACGTCGACCCGATAGGGGAGGTCCAGGAAGTCGAGCATATGAAATATGTCCAAGGGAATGATCCCATTCTGGATATGGAGGAGCGAGAGCATGGGAAACACCCCGGTAAGGCGCGGGTTGATCTCAAGAGGATAGACCTGCCCGGCCTTTTCATCGACGATGAAATCAATGCCCAGGACCCCGCGATAGCCCAGTGCGGTTGCGTATGTTCCTATCTTTTCGGCCTGTTTCAGGGCTGCCTCCTGAACCGCCTCGGTCCAGGGATTTCCATCCCACACGTGGCCGCAGAATATGCCGTTCTCCGATGAATTTGCGCAGTAGGGAAGGTCTATGAGCTGTTTCTGGAGCCCTGAAATCAGGATGCCGTGTCGCGTTGCGCAGATGGCCACGCTGGCCGGGGTCCCCTGAATGAACCTGCGGATCAGAACAGACGTGAGGGCGACATCCCGCCAGACATCCCCTTTCAGCCGCTCCCTGAGCCGGTCATAGGCCCGGGCCGATCGGATAAAAAAGGTCCCTCTTCCGCCGCCCTGTGCGATGTCCGGGAGCTGGATCACCAGCTCAGGTCCCAGACCCCCGGCCCACGCCTTGTAGTCTTTCTTGTGGATGACTGCGATGGGTTGGATGGCGCCGGGCACCTGACAGAGTTCCAGGCTAGCCGCCATCTGCTGGAAAAAGGCCCGCTCTCTGAGCCTGAGACGGAGGTCTGCCGGGTTGGCTAAAAGGACCCAACCCTCTTTCTTTGCCAGATCCTCCAGATCCGGATAGCTTTGATACAGAAACAGGTATTTCGGGTCCGGCAGGCTGTTCAGATAGCCTCTTGTCAGCGCATGGGCAAGGAGACCGGCGGAATTGCGGCCGTTTTCCGGCAGCGAGCCTCCTGCTTCTTCCAGGCAAAAGATATCCGCCCTCTTTCTCAGAAGGGGGAGATCGGCGGTCCTGCTCAAGGCCGCCACATGATAGGAATCGGTAAAATAGGCAGGGACGATCCTTGAAAAGGCCGTCATGCCCACCCCGACGATGCTGCCGGTCCGGGCATGAAGGAGATTCCTGACGTCTTCCAGCTCCTGCAAGAACATTGGATCTGCTACCCTGGCCAGCCGGATCATGGGCCGCCGGGTCAGCGGCCTTCGGCCAGGCCGTATGAAAAGGGGGTCAGGCTGCTCTCAACGCTTCCCTGGCGAAAACAGGCGACCCAGTGTCCGGCCTCAATCTCGGTCAAACCGGGCTCTTTTCGGCCGCACACATCGTCATCGGCGACCGCGCACCTCGGATAGAAGATGCATCCCTTGTCCTCTCTGGCCTCCTGATCCTTGGCGAGAAGGGTCCCATACCGCCTGGCGTCTTTGGCGTGTCCGAACTTGGGAACGGCATCGATGAGGGCCTGGGTATAGGGGTGCCTGGGACTTTGGATGACCGCTTCCGCCGGGCCCAGCTCCATCAGATGCCCACGGTAGATAACGGCAATCCGATCACAGAGGTATCGGGCCGCGGCCAGGCTGTGTGTAATGAACAACTGGGTGACCCCGAGTTTGTTCCTCATGGTTAAGAGGATGTTGAAAATCTGGGCTGAGATGGAGGCGTCCAGCATAGATGTCGGCTCGTCTGCAATGACAAATTCGGGATTCAGGACCATGGCCCTGGCAATGGCCACCCTCTGCCGCTGACCTCCACTGAGTCGATGGGGATATCTGTAGAGAAAATCATCGGGAGGTGAGAGACCGACCGCTTTCAATGCCTCTCTGACCCTGTCCTTTCTATCGGAAGCCTTTCCCATCCGGTGGATTTTCAACGGCTCGGACACGGTATCATAGACCGACCGCTGGGGATTCAGAGATTGATACGGATCTTGAAAGATCATCTGGACCTTTCGGCGGAAGGTCTTGAGTGCCCGACCCTTTAATGCCGTCACCTCATGGCTGTCCAGGAATATGCGTCCGGATGTTGTCTCCTCCAGGCAGACAATCAAACGGCCTGCAGTGGTCTTTCCGCTGCCGCTTTCCCCCACCAACCCGAAGATCTCTCCCTTATAGACGTCAAGGGAAATGCGGTTGAGCGCAATGACATCCTTGCCGGAAGCCCGGAAGAGGTTCCCCTTGCCCCTGTAGATCTTGTTGACGTTCCTCATCTGGAGGATCGGTCTGTTTCCGTCAGCTATTTTCAAGTGTTATAATCTCGCAGAAAGGTCGGAACCTATGGGATTCCCAACGCTATCCTTTGGAGTACCCAGTTATAATAATTGACAATTACCAACTCCAGAAATTCCTCAATTCCTCAATTCCTCAATTCCTGAATTCAACCTCAATCCCTTCAGGAACTGAAACAAAGGACTTTGTGCCCCGATCCCATGTCAACCCAGTGTGGCGGGGTCGTTTTGCAGGTCGTCTTGGCCTCCGGGCAGCGATCACAGAAACGGCAGCCGATCGGCGGATTGATCAGATTGGGCGTTTCCCCCGGAATCGGCACCAGGTCGCTCTTCTTGCCGGTCAGCGTCGGAAACGACGAGAGAAGGGCCTTTGTGTAGGGATGGGCCGGAGATTCAAACACGGTCCTCCATGGTCCCAATTCCACCAGCTGGCCTGCATACATGACGCCGATATCACGACACATATCGGCTACAATAGAGATATCGTGGGAGATGAATATGATGCCGATGTTGAATTCCCGCTGCAAGAGCCTCACCTCTTCCAGGATCTGGTCCTGAACAATGACATCCAGGGCGGTCGTGGGCTCGTCGGCGATGATCACCTTGGGATGGCAGGCCAATGCCATGGCGATCACCGCCCTTTGTTTCATCCCGCCGCTGTACTGGTGAGGGTAATCCCTCAGGCGTTCCCGTGGGATCCCCACCAGGTCGAAGAGCCCCTCCACCTGAGACAGGGCCGCCCCCTTTTCGAGAGAAGGATTGTGGACCTGTATGGCCTCTGCGATCTGATCGCCCACCCGTTGCACCGGGTTCAGGGCGTTCATGGCGGCCTGAAAGATCATGGCCATCTCTCGCCAACGGATGTGGCGTTTCTCCTCGTCGGACATGGCCAGGATGTTTCTTCCCTCGAGCAGAATGCGACCCTTCCTGACCGATCCGTTGGGCGGAAGGAGCCCCATGAGGGCCATGCCGATGGTGGTCTTGCCGCAGCCTGATTCCCCTACGAGGCCCAGGGATTGGCCCTCCTCCAAGACAAAAGAAACCCCTTCCACGGCCTTCAGGTAGCCTTTCTGTGTATTGTAACCGATGCTGATGTCGTCTACCTCTAATAGGGCCATGAGGATGGTATTTCCCAGGAATTGATCGGTATTTCTGATGAATTTATCAAAATACCCATGGCAGGAAATATTGAAAGTCTGAATGTATCTGTTTCGGCCGGGGTGGTTATCTATGAAGCCATTAGGC
>JAWOIH010000205.1:0-13208 GCA_046484725.1 Candidatus Desulfacyla sp.
CATTGTCCAGGACCCAGAAAGTCGGAAACGCCGAGGATAGGGCCGGTTTTTTCCCGGGCTGGATGGGTCGCGACCCTGCCGAGGAGCAGACCCTGCAGGGCGATATGGGGGATGAGAGGTATCCGGCGTCTGCGGAAAACAGGCCCATCGAACCGGAGGGGACCCGGTTGAAAGGGCCGGGTATCTTGAAATGGATCCTGTTCCTCCTGGTTATCGGTTATGCAATCATCTCCTATTACCGGGTTCCCCTCCTGACCGCCCTGGGAGATTACCTGATCCTGGATCATCCCCTCAAGAAGGCCGATCTGATCGTGTGTACGCCGGGGCCCCCCCTGGATCAGGCCCTGACCGCGGCCGAGTTGTATCGGAAGGGACTGGCCCCCCGGATCTTCATCCCCCGTGAATCCCCTCCTGCGGGCCTGGATATCCTGAAGGAAGAGGGGGGGCGTTATCCGGAGGCGGGCGATCTCTTCATGGAAACCCTGAAGCAGCTGAAGGTTCCCGAATCCGCATGTACGGTGAGCAACCGCAGCATCGACAGCGTCCGGGAAGCGGCCGAAGCGCTGCAACAGCGGGTGCTGCAAAAAGAGATCCGGTCCATGATCATTGTTGCCCCCCCACACCGGGCCCGGCGAACGTATCGGGTCTTCAAGAACGCCCTTGACGGTAATGAGGTGGACATCATGATATCCCCTTCCCGCTATTCCGGTTTCCAGGCCGATACGTGGTGGAGGAGCGATCGATATCGGAGCGATGTCATCATGGAATACCAGAAATTGATCTATTATGGCATCGGGGGCCTCTGGTAGGCGGGCCGGGCAGGGCATGCCAAGGAGACGTTTTTCGTGTCCACCAGCTACGAGATGATTATCAGGGACAACCTCAGAGAGGCCTTCTCCCGTCCGTTCTCCCAGTTGGAGAGATCGACCGGGGCAAAAAGGGAGGGGAACACCCTCGCCTTCCGCGCCTTTGGACAGGCCTGTTGCCTGGGTCCCGACAAGATCACCCTGTCCGGGACCCGGAGCCTTGATCCCAAAGGCCTGCTCATTTCCCTGTATGCACGACACGCCGCCCCTGAGCAGATCCGGATGGAGCCCTTTACGTCCTTCAGGGATTTTCAGGGAAGCATGCCCTATCAGGGTGCATTCAGCGCCAACAGCGAACGGGTGCTGATCCCCCATGTCCCGCGGATCAAGGAAAGGGCCGGGGCCATCAAGGCGTCATTCGGCGGCGCGGACGGGATCGGGGGCGACTTCTCCCTCATCCTCTGTCCCCTCCCCAACATCGCGCTCTCATACATATTCTATCTCGCCGACGAGGAGTTCCCCGCGGCCGTCACCGTCCTCTTTTCCGCCAATGCCCTTTCTTTTATGCCCCTCGACGGCCTGGCGGACGTGGCCGAATATACGTCAAAGGAGATGATTCACCTTGTCGGCGGATAGGCCTCACCCGGGGGAAGGACGCGGTGTCGTTATTGCCATGGCGCTGGTGATGGGCCTGGCCGCGTGCATCTACTTCGTCGGCCTGAACGGCTACCCGCTTCTGGACCCCGATGAAGGCCGCTATGCGGAGATCCCGCGCGAGATGCTGGAGAGCGGCGATTTTATCACCCCTCGCCTCAACTATGTGAAGTACTTTGAGAAGCCCCCCCTGTTTTACTGGTGTACGGCCGGCGCCATGGCCCTGTTCGGCCAACATGAATGGGCCGTACGCATGGTGCCCGCCCTGGCGGGCCTCCTGACGGTTTTCCTGATCATGACATTGGGGAACCGTTTTTTCGGGATGCGTGTGGGGATCATGGCGGGAGGGATATACCTCACCAGCGTCATCCCCCTCATCCTGGCCCGCCTCCCGATCATCGACGGGCTTTTCAGCCTCCTTCTCACCGCAACCTGGGGAGCATGGTGGGGAGGGTACAGGGCGTCGGCGGGGGCGGCGAAAAGAGGATGGTACATCGCGGCCTGGGCGTTGATGGGTCTTGCCGTCATGACCAAAGGGGTTGCGGCCATTGCCCTGACAGGGGGGATCGTTGTTCTCTTTATCGCCGCAAGAAGGGACTGGCGCGCCCTGCTCTCCATGGCCTGGGTGCCGGGGCTTTTGATCTTTGCCGTCATTGTCCTCCCCTGGCACCTGGCCGCAGGATTCCGCAATCCTGAGTTTTTTCATTTTTATTTTGTGGTTCAGCATTTCGGGCGTCTGGTGAGTGAAGAGCATGCCAGGCCCATCTGGTATTTTTTCGTAATTCTCCCTTTCGGCATGCTGTTCTGGACCGCCTTTTTTTTCCCTGCGGCCCTGGCTGCGCTGAGGCGTGCCGCAAGGGTCATTGGGCTGCCGTCGATCCGATCTCGAAAATGGGAGGAGACGGGAGAGGCCCGACAGTCGGAGGACATCCTCTTCTTGGTTATCTGGGTCGGGGCCGTTGTCGGGTTGTTCAGCCTGAGCCGGTCCAAGCTTGTGCCGTATATCCTCCCCGCCTACCCGGCAATGGCGCTGTTGATTGCCTTCTACCTGGTAAACGGGGGATTAACAAGGACGTCGGCCCGGTGGTGCTCCGGGATTACGGCCATCTTCCTCCTTGCGGCGATTCCGGTTGTCTCCTATTATGCCCAGGCGCAGGAAATGCTCCCTGTCGGCGAACTGAAACGGCCTGTCAGGCTCGCACAGTCTGCCCTGTTGCTGGGAAGCGTCCTGATGGGCCTGTCCGCTTTCAGACGGGGCCTGATCCCCGCTGCCACGGCCCTTGTCCTTGTCCTGCTCATGCCTGCCATGGTCATGATCGTTCCGGTGGGGGCCAACTACCGAAAGGTGGGGGGGCTCATGAAGGGGATGCCGATGCCCCTGCCCAAAGAGATACGGGTCGCCGAATGGCGCACCTTCGACCAGGGATTGAGCTTCTACACCCGGCGTCGGACCATCCTGGTGGACAATATCGGCGAGCTCGAGTTCGGCAGCAGGTTAGGAGACCAGAGCGAATTTTTCCTGGAGGGGGAAGAGCATCTCAAGCGCCTCGGCAGGGAGGGGGCTCTCCTCGTCAATCTGCGGCCGGGCGACTGGCCCACGGTTCGCGGCTGGGGCCTTTTCCGGCCTGTGGCGGCCAACAGCACCAATCTTATGGTGGGGAACGAGTCATTTTTTCGCCTTGCACGGCTGATTCCATGGCCGGATGATGCGGTGACACCGCCCCCGCTGCTCCTGACGCCGCGATCTCTGAATCCAGGCAAGGGCGGGTAACGGGCAGGTGACGGGGATTTAAGAAAATGCCGGTGTTGACGCGATATCTTGTCCGGGAGTTTTTCAAACTCCTTATCATCTGTCAGATGGTCTTTATCGCCATCTATCTAATGATCGATTTCACCGGCGGGATCGACGACTTTATAAAGGCGCAGGCGCCCACGGGCGTGGTGATTTCCTATTTTCTGTACAAGGTACCTGCCGTCACCGTGCAGATGCTCCCTGTGGCCACCCTCACCACCCTCATCATCCTATTCAGCCTGATGAAACGAAACAATGAGATCATGGTCTTGAGGGCGTGCGGAGCGAATGTCTGGAAGATCTCGCAGCCGCTTATTTTCACCGCCTTACTCCTTTCCATCGCCATGTTCCTCCTTTCAGAGACCCTTGTCCCCTATACCAGTTCCCGCGCCAATGAGATATGGCGGGTGGAGGTCAGGAAGGAAAAGGCCGGTCACTTCCACGGGCAGCGTCATATCTGGTACAAGTCGGACAACGGCATCTACTGGATGAGACAATTTGACAACCAGACCCTGACCATGATGGAGCCCGTCTTTTATCTTTTTGATGATGGGTTTCATCTGCTCCGGAGGATCGATGCGCGTTCAGGAACCTGGAAGGATGGGGTGTGGGAGCTGAGAGACGGCATCATTCAAAACCGCGACAATGACGGGACCTATGATCTGAGCCGGTTCGAACGGTTCGACCTCAAGATCCCCGAGAGGCCGGAGGATTTTGTGAGACAGGAAATCGAACCCGAAGAGATGGGGTATCAGCAATTGGACCGATTTGCCAAGAGGCTCAGGACGGAGGGGTATGATGCCACCCGTTATTTTGTCGAACTTCACATCAAGATCGCCTTCCCCTTTGTGATCCTGATCATGGCCTTGATCGGAATCCCGGTCGCCCTGTGGAAAAAAGAAATGGGCACGCCTGTGGCCGTTTCCATCGGCATCGCGCTCTGCTTCGTATACCTCCTGGTGCTGGGGCTTTCCCGGACCCTGGGATTTGCAGGGATCCTGCCGCCTATCCTTGCAGCGTGGCTGGCAAACAGCCTCTTTCTCTTTTTCGGGGTTTACCTGCTGATAAACGTAAATCAATAGGGGACCCCCGATCCGGACAGGCCGGGATCAAACCCATCTCACACAGGGCCTCAGAGACGCAAAGACATGGATAGGGGTTCGCAGGTTAATCTGTTTTCATCCCTGAAACCTCAGAAATACAAAGCCATTGTCCGTATCCTTGAACTTGGGCGCTGGGAGGCGGTCTTTGTCTTCTATGTAGCTTTTGGTCTTAAGGAAAAGGATTACCCCCCCCCCTTCGGAATGGGCGTCAATGAATTTTTTGAGGTCCCCGACGGTCAAAAAACGGGGCGGAACCGAATCGTCGCGATCCAGACCGTAACTTAGCTCTCCCTTATCTTCAATAAGATAGACATCATCCCGCTGATAGAACCAGCAGACTCCATGAACCAGATGATCCTCCGTGACAAGCAGGGTATCCGCGTGGACCTTGTCCCGGTTGCGCAGGAGAAGATGTTCCGGGGCCCGGTCTTCCATGACGTGATTCGGCAGGGCAACGTGCGCGCTGAAGAGAAGGGGGAGCGGGGCAAGGGTGAAGAGTGCGAGCTTTTTTTTCCAATCGGATTGCCTCGCCGAAAAAAAGGCCCCGGCCCCCCACGCCAGAAGGCCCCCTGCGACCGCCACCCATTTCCAGGTCTCCGGGGGATCATAGGCCCGGACGCCTATGATCCGGGTGATCTGGTTCAGCACAAGGGCGGCTGCGATGACGGCCAGGAGAAGCGCCAATGACCCTGCGCAGATGTTAAAGGCCCGTCTTTTTCCCTTTTCAAAATAGCCTGTGAGTCCCGTGATGATGAGCATTACCAGGGGCGGAAAACAGGGGAGGATGTAGGGAACGAGTTTGCCGCTGCATGTGGAAAAGAAGAGAAACGGAAACAGTAACCAGCAGACGGCGAAGCGGACAAGGGGGTCCTTGCGGCGCACTGCGGCCTTGGTTTCCGAAAAAACCGCAGGGAGGAGGATCACCCAGGGGAAGGCGCCCCCCGCCAGTATCGGCAGAAAATACCAGAAGGGTTTCGGGTGCTGGCCCGCTATCGGAGAAAGAAACCGTTTGATATGCTCGACCCAGAAGAAATAGTGCCAGAAATCGCTTTCCCGAAGATGAATCAGGATGCACCAGGGGAGAGTGACCAGCAAGAGGGCCAGGAACGGGATCCAAGTCATCCGGATGAGTTCCTTGAGACGGCCCTCCCAGATCAGAAACGGCACGATGGTGATGAAGGGGGCGGCAAAGGCCAGAAACCCCTTCATGAGAAACGCGAGCCCGCAGAAGGCCCCGAACAGGCCGAGAAAAACGGCCCGGTTTAAAGGGCGGCCTTCTCTGTAGGCGAAAAAAAAGAATGCCATGGCCCCGGTCAGAAAGAGGGTGAGCATGCTGTCCAGGGTGCTGATGACCCCGAGGGCCAGGACCAGGAGGCAGGTCAGATAGGCTGCGGCCCCAAGGATGCCGGCCTCCGATCCTCGGCCGAACCGTCTCATCAGGAAGAAGATAATCGCCGCGGTCATGCCGGTCGCCAGGGCGGAGTTCAGACGGATGGCAAACGGGGTTTCGCCGAACAGGAGGATGGAGAGGGCGTTGAGCCAGTACCCCAGCACCGGCTTCTCGAAATATCGAACACCGTTCAGACGGGGGACCACCCAGTCTCCCGAGGCGATCATCTCCCTGGGGATCTCGGCGTATCGCGTCTCGTCGGGGATGGCGATGGGACGCCATCCGAGCGGCAGGACGTAGAGGACCAGAAAAAGAGCGATGACGGCAAGAGAATACTTCCTCATGACATGACTTCCCATGAAGCCTCTCCCTGACAGGAAACCCATCCCTCACGACCGGGAATTTCCCGCGGAACCATCGCCGCCTGCGGGATATTATGGGCATCCATCAGCAATTCCCCAAGAGGGACCAGTGTCCCCCCCGTTGACCGCACCATTCGAAGAAACCGGTCAAACATCCTTAGGCAGACCATCCCCTCGACCTCGGCATGGATGGTCAGGACATTGAGCCCTTCCGGTTTTAATAAAGAGACCAAAAACTCGTTATAGGTCTTCTCGGAGATGTTGTTGCGGCCGATGACCTCGTCATAGGTGGGAAGGGTGGCCGGGATCTGGGGTTGCGGGATCTGCTTCCCCCGGACCATGGGATAGAAGATGTCATGGCCCCGGCAATCGCTGTTGTAGGTCAGGGGAAATTTGCTCTTTTCCAGGAGAACGAGGTCGTTGCACTTCCATGCGGGGGCCGCGGAACCGACAGGGGTTTGTCCGATCACCTCCCTCAGAAGCGACATCCCCTGATCGATGGAGCGGTGTATGGCCTCGCCCGTCATCCGGTCGATCCCTGTCTGCCATTGATGGTGATCCCATGCATGCAGCCCCACTTCATGACCTGCGTCGGAGACGGAACGGATGACCGGCCCGAGCTTCCGGCCGATGACAGGGCCCGGCCAGAAGGTCCCTCGCAGGAGGATATCCCACCCGTACAGACTGGCCGCCCCGGTCCGGACCATCTTCAGAAGAAACCTGGGTCGGATCAGCCGCCAAAGATGCCGGCCCATATTATCCGGACCGACCGAAAAGAAAAAGGAACCCCGGATTCCATGTTCTGCCAGGAGCCTGCAGAGACCGGGCACCCCATACCGCGTTCCCCTGAGGGTGTCCACATCGATCCTCAGGCCGACCTTCATAAATCCTGCTCCCTGTGGGATGCCGTGTCGCCGCATACCAGGGATTCCCCGGTCAGTATCTCAAACTCGCCGCATCGGATGGCCTCTCTCAGGAAGAAATCCAGGGTGTCTTCAACCGATTTTTCAAGTTCCACCACGGGGGTCCAGTTCAAAAGGCGTCTGGCGTTTCGGATGCTCGGTTTGCGGTGGGCCATATCCTGGTAGCCCTGACCGTAATAGGCCCTGCTCTCCACCTCCCTGAAGCCTGCAAAGGAGGGGAACCTGGAATGGAGAGGGTGCTGTTTGAATTTGCTTACCAGAAGCTCGGCCAATTCCCGAATACTGGCCTCGTTGTCAGGATTCCCGATATTAATGATCTTGCCGTCGCAGACGCCCCCCCGGTTTTCGATGACCCTGTAGAGGCACTCCACGCCGTCGGAGACATCGGTGAAGCATCGCTTCTGGTTACCGGAATCGATAAGCTGGATGGGAGAGCCCTCCACCAGATTCAGGATCAGCTGGGTGATGGCCCGTGAACTGCCGATGCGGGCCGACATGAGACTGTCCAGCCGTGGGCCGATCCAGTTGAAAGGCCGAAACAGCGTAAACTGGAGGCCCTTCTGCGCCCCATATGCCCAGATGACCCGGTCCAGCAACTGCTTGCAGCAGGAATAGATCCATCGCTGCATCCGGATGGGCCCCAGGATCAGTCTGGAATGATCTTCATCAAAATCCGTATCGTCGCACATGCCGTAAACCTCGGATGTGGAGGGGAAGATGATCCGCTTCCCATATTTGACGCAGTATCTCACCACCCGGAGATTCTCTTCAAAATCGAGCTCGAAAACCCTCAGGGGGTTCCGGGTATACTCTATGGGCGTGGCTATGGCCACCAGCGGGATGACCATGTCGCATTTCCGGATGTGGTATTCGATCCACTCCCGATGGATGGAGATGTCGCCCTCGTCGAAGTGGAACTGCGGATTCTTCAGGAGTCGCTGAATATAGTCGGACCGCAGGTCCATTCCATGCACCTCATACCTGCCGCTCTCCAGCAGCCGCTCGCTCAATGCATTTCCGATGAACCCGTCCACGCCCAGGATGAGGACGCTTTTTTTTCTCATGGCCTCGGCCCGGCTGGCCGCATGCTCTCCGAAAGACATCCCCTCCACAAGGCCCAGTTCGGCAGCCAGCTGGGTCCCGCTCATGTAGACGCCCCCCTCTGTCTGGCCGAAATCAACGGATACAGCGCCCTTTCCACAGGCAATCACCAGGGGATCGACGGACAGGACCGTTCCCGGTCTTGCTTCGTGGCCGCTCTCCTTCATTTCCGTAATCGCCCAGAAGAGGCATTTTCGATCGCCCACATGGCTGAAGGCGCCGGGGTAGGGGAGTGTCACGGCCCGGACAAGGTCCCGGACTCGGGTTTTGGACCGGGTCCAGTCGATCTCGCCGTCCCGGGGAGACCGGCCTCCGTAATAGGTTGCGGCCGCATGATCCTGGGGAGCCCTTGGGGCCGTGCCGTCTGATATTCGGGGGAGAATCTCGTCGAGCATCTTTGAGGTGGCGGCTGCCGCCTTTTGGTGAAGGGATCTTGCCGTGTCGTCTTCGGATATGGGGATCTGTTCCTGATGGACAATGTCGCCGTCGTCAGGGCGGGGCGTCATGTAATGGAGGGTCACGCCGGTTTCCTTTTCACCGTTGACGAGGACCCAGTTGATGGGAACCCTTCCCCGGTACTTGGGGAGAAGGGAACCATGGAGATTCAGGCATCCCTTGGGCGGAATCTCCAGTATGGGCGATTGCACCAGATGGCGGTAGTAAAAGGAAAAGAGGACGTCGGGTTTGAACTCTCTGATCTTCTTGACCCAGAGGGGATGGTTGATGTCTTCGGGGGCATAGACCGGGATGTCCCTGGACGCAGCCAATTGGGCGACCGATTCAAACCAGATGGTTTCACCCGGTGCGTCCTTGTGCGTAAAGACCGAACTAATTTCAAAACCGTTTCGCAGGAGCGCTTCAATCCCCCTGCATCCCATCGTGTGATAGGCCAAGACCACTGCTTTCATCTGTATATCCTCGCTTGTAAAGCAGGCAGTCAACAGTGTACAGGATGTCGTAGGCAGCAGGGACAGCCATTCTAAACGTGGCTTCTATTTTTCTCTCTGCTGCTTACTCCTTGCTCGCTGCTCCCTGCTTTCTACTCTTTAAGGTTGCTGGTGCCGACGATTTCCTCCACGAAGTATCTGGGACGGGCCCTCACGTCGCTGTATATCCGGCCGATATATTCTCCAAGCAGTCCCATGGCGAGGAACTGTGCCCCGATGAAGATGAAGAGAATGGCAAAGAGGGTGAAGACCCCGGCCGCGGCCCAGTCAGGACCGTAAATCAATCTCATAACAAACAGAAAAATGCCGAAGCCTACCCCGAGGGCCGATATGAGCACGCCCAGCACGTTCAACAGACGCAGGGGAAACGTCGTCATACTGGTCAAGAGGTCAAACTGGAGGTTGATGAGTTTCCAGAGTCCATACTTGGAGTCGCCGGCGGACCGCGGTGCATGGTGAACATCGATCTCGGCCGTGCGGGCGGCAAAGCTGTTGGCCAGGACAGGGATGAAGGTGCTCCGCTCATGGCACTGGAGCATGGCCTCGACGATGCGGCGATGGTAGGCCCTGAGCATGCAGCCATAGTCGTGCATATCCACGCCCGTGGACATTTGGACAACCCTGTTGACCATATGAGAGGCCGACCTCCTGAAAAAGGTGTCGCGCCGGTTCATCCGGACCGTGCCTACCACGTCGAATCCCTCCTCGGCCTTGGCCACCAGCCTGGCAATTTCCTCGGGCGGGTTCTGAAGGTCTGCATCCAGGGTCACCACGATATCGCCTCTTGTCTGTGCGAATCCGGCCATGATGGCCGAGTGTTGGCCGTAATTCCGGTTGAGGAGGAGTCCGATAATCTTGCCGGGGTATTGGACCGCCCCCCGTTGGATCATATTTCGGGACCCGTCTGAACTCCCGTCATCCACCAGAACGATCTCAAAATCCCTGTTCATCCCTTCACATGTTTTGAGACAGCGGTCCAAGAGTTCTTCGAGGTTCTTCTCCTCGTTGAACACAGGAATGACCACTGAGATGCTGGATGCTGGACAGGCTTCCATTATTCATGAAATCGCAAAAACTCGAAAGTCTTGCGCCCTCGTTTTATAACAGGATGATTTATGGCAAAATAATTTAGGACAAAATAATTAAAAAAACAATGTTCTCTTTCTTGCGTCTCTTGCACCTATTTCCGGTCCCATCATCGCCGGCTCAACACATCCTTGATGGCCTCCACCACGTCGTCCACATCCATAACGGTCATGTCGGGGAAGAGGGGGAGGGAGCATATACGGTCCGAGTTCCATTCCGTGTTCGGGAGCATGCCCCGGTGCATGCCCATGGATTCTCTGTAGTATTTCTGGAGGTGAACGGCGCGGAAATGGAGGCCTGTCCCGATATTTTGCTGCTTCAGTCCGGCCATGAAATCATCCCGGCTGATCCCTGCCTTGTTTGTATCGAGGCGTACAATGAAAAGATGCCAGGCATGTCGGGTGGTATCGGGCGGGATCTCAAGGGGGAGGATCTCATCCACCTCGGAAAGGCGTTCCCGGTATTTCATGGCGAGCGTTTCCCGCTTCCTGTTGAATTCATCGACACGGGTCAACTGTCCATGACCCAGCACAGCGGCCATGTCCGTCATATTGTATTTATACCCGGGCTCCCACACCTCGGCCTGGGGCGCCCGACCCTGGGTCTCCCGGTCAAAGGCGTCGACGCCGAGCCCGTGGAATTTCAACCGGTTGACATGTTCCGCCAGTTGAGGGTCATCGGTGCAGAACATCCCGCCCTCGCCGGTGGTGATGTTTTTGATGGGGTGAAACGAAAAGATCGACGTTCCCTTCTTTCCCACGTGCTCGCCCGAATAATGGGTTCCCAGGGCATGGGCCGCATCTTCCACCAGAGGGACGCCACTCCGTAAAGCGATCCGCTTCAGGGCCGCCATGTCGGCTGCGGCGCCTGCAAAATGGACCGGTACGATGAGCCGGGTCTTAGATGTCAATGCATTCTCCACCGCATCAGGCAGGACCGTCAACGTATCCCTGTCGATATCCGCAAATACCGGCGCGGCCCCTGCCAGGACGGTCAGGTTGACGGTGGAAACCCAGGTCATGGAGGGGGTAATCACCTCATCTCCGGGCCCGATTCCCAGGGCCTTCAGCACAAGATGCATGCCGGCCGTGGCCGAGCAGAGGCCGATGGCCCTTGGACATTCCACGTAATCTCGGAATGCGTCTTCAAAGGCCGCTGTCCGGGGGCCGGTGGTAATCCACCCCGAACGGAGGACCTCTCCCACGGCGGCGATATCCGCTTCTGAAATGGACGGCCTGGAAAATGGGAGAAATTCCGGTCTCACGAGGCGCTCCTGGTAACGAGAAAGACCCCGAAGCAGATCACAAGGATTCCGGCCCAACGCACAGGGGTCAAGGCCTCTTGAAAAAGGATCTGCCCGGCAAAGGCGGCGACGATGTATCCCACGCTGAGCAGGGGATAGGCGTAGCTTACCTCAACCCGGGAAAGGGCCAGAAGCCAGACAATAACGCTGACGACATAACAGAGGAGCCCGGCAATGACGTATGGATTCAGCATCACCCGGGTGCCGACGGGCAGGACATTCTCCAGGGAAAAGGCAAAATGTCCTATGGTGCGCATCCCCTGTTTGAGCGCAATCTGTGCAAAGGCGTTCAGGAATACCCCCAAAAGGATCAGGGGCAGATATCGGTTCATCGTCAATGTCTCCTCAAAGTGACTAAGGTCAACTAAAGTGACTAACGTGTGGAGCGTGGGGTTAAAAGTTGTAATCAGAATTCTTCATGCCCTTAACTTTAGGCACTCCAAACTCGCAACTCCAAATTTGGCGTATCCAGTATCCGGCATTTACCACCCGTTGACGATACTCAATAGTCAATTTTCCCTATCAAAGTCAAGCCCTCTTTGCATCAGGTAGACCGCTTCCATCTCATCCGCCACCCGGTCCCAGGTGTGTTGAAGGGCCGTGGCACGGGCCTTTTCTCCCATCTTCGTTCGTCGTTCCGGGTTGAGAAGCAGGGCAATCTTGGCGGCCAGCGCTACGGGGTTCGGGGGGTCACCCAATATGAAGCCCTGAACGCCGTCTGTCAACAGGTCTCTGGCCCCGACCTTTTGGGTGATGACGACCGGCAGGCCGGCTGCCATAGCCTCGAGGACGGCCATGCCGAAGGTGTCGAAGACAGAGGGCATGACAAAAATATCCGAGGCCAGATAGTAGGTTTCCACCTCACGCGTGACGCCCGCGAAGATAATCCTTTCCCCTATCCCCACACGCCGTGCCAGGGCCTGATAGGGGAGGGCGTCCCCCTTTCCCACCACCAGGAGTTTCAAATCAGCGCCTCTATCCTTCGTATGGATCAGATCCCCAAGACCCTCCATGATGAGACCGAGCCGTTTGATCTCAAAGTTCATCCCCACAAAGAGGACCACCACATCCGATTCGGACAGGCCGTGGCGGGTTCGAATCCGTCTTCGGCAAATGCCCCTGTCAAGGGAAGCGAAACGTTCCTCGGAGATCCCGGGGTGGATCACGCGGATCCGATGGTCCGGAATCGAGTATGCCTTGAGGAGTTCCTCCTTTACCAGCCCGGATACGGGAAGGACCATTCGCATGTCCGGCCCGGTCAATCCCTTCCGTTCCACCCACGCCATGGCCCTGTCAAAGAGGGTCAGCCGCTTGTGCCTCACCTCCCGGATCCATCTCTCATGGGGGATGCCGTGCATGGTCAGAAGGTGCAAGCGAAACATCCGGTCGTGGCTGTGGATCAGATCAAACCCGCCCCGCCGGATCTGCCTTTGTGCAAAGGCGGCAAAGCTGATCTGCCGCATAAATCGGGGGAAGCGGGGCATCGAGACCCGATGAAACGTGACAGGCGCCTTTCCCAGGAGGGCCTGGTTGGCAAAGAGATGGATTTCAAACCGCCCCCGCATGGCCAACCGCTCTGTCAGCTCGTATGCAAAGCCCTCGGCCCCACCCACCAGACCGTACTTAGGGATGACCACGGCGACTTTCATGTGAGGGTCGCCTCCGGCCGACAGGGAGTTATCGGTTCTTATGCGTTCATTCCGAGAGTTCATCTCTCACAACCCGTACCCCACGGCAAGAG
>JAWOIH010000297.1:0-4580 GCA_046484725.1 Candidatus Desulfacyla sp.
CTGCGAATGACAGTCCGATCTTGAACGGCGCAGGGATACTCGCGCTCCCGAATATCGGCAGGGTCAGCAGGATTGCGCCAACCCGCAAAAAAATAAGGAGGAATATCTGGACCTCCGCCAATGAGACATTGAAATATGCCATCTGTTATCCGGGAGCGGGGCGATTGCTCATTGATTTGTTCAGCGGGCAAAAGTGGGGATGTTTATGAAAATATTCTGTGTGAAGTCGATAACGACTTCAAGCATCCATGGGAAAAAGATCAGGAGCGCAACCCCGACTGCCAGCATCTTGGGTATGAATACCAAGGTCATTTCATTGATCTGTGTAGCAGCCTGAAACATGCTTACCAAAAGCCCTACGATCAAGCCGGCGAGCAGCATCGGTGCAGCCAACAGCATCGCAATCTTGAGGGCCTCGATAAAAAACCCGGTTACGAAATCGGGACTCAAATCAACACCTCCTTACCAGCCGTTATCCAAAGCTTTTGACAACTGACCCGACAATCAAGTACCAACCGTCGGCCAGAACAAACAACATCAATTTGAATGGCAATGAAACCATGACGGGCGGGAGCATCATCATCCCCATGGAAAGAAGGACGCTCGCGACGACCATGTCAATTACAAGGAATGGGACATAAAGGAGCATTCCTATCTGGAATGCCGTTTTCAGTTCACTGATGATAAAGGAGGGTATCAGAACCATCGTCGGAACATCCTCCACGTTTTTCGGCCTTTTGACCCCTGCGATATCCACGAACAGGGCCATATCCTTTTCTCTTGTCTGCTTTATCATGAATTTCCTCAGAGGGATGATTGCAGCGTCCAATGCCTGTTCATTGGTGATTTGCTTTTCCATGTAAGGTTGGATGGCATTCTCGTTAACCTCCGTCCAGACAGGCGTCATGATAAAGATGGTGAGAAACAGCGATAATCCGATAATGATCTGATTCGGGGGGCTCTGCATAGTCCCCAACGCCCTTCGAAGGAGGGAGAGGACGATCACGATGCGCGTAAACGAGGTGAGGGTGATCAGGATTGCAGGCGCCAGGGATAAGACGGTTAGCAGAAGGAATATTTGGAGGACAACCGATACCTGATCATTGCTTCCGGTCTTGTCCAGACCGATGTTTAAAAGAGACATGCCCCCTGGATTGGCTGCACCCCAACACACAGTGTCCGGGACACCGGCAAGGGCGACAAGAAGGCATGATGCAATCACTACAAATCTCAAGGGCTCCCCCTATTTTCCAAATGTTTTAACGCCTCTGCCGCTAATGATCTTGATAACCTTTTCAATACCGATGATCCGAAAGCCTGCCAGACCTTTACAGAACCGTTCCTTTAAAACCCCACCCACGGTTTCGCTGCCAATGGGGGAATTAAGATGTAACCCGCATCTACAATAGCGGCCTTTGTCAATTGTTCCGATTGAATGGCAGGTTCCCCAATGAACGCGGGTATTTTCTGGCGATTCCGACAGTGTATCGGGATGACGCCTCGACCCCGCCAGCAGCTATTCCTTTTCCTTTTTGTATCTTGAAGATAGCTTTTGAAGATGATCCGAAAACGACCATCGCATCGGCTCGTTTTGAGCAGCGATCACCTGTTGCATTGTCTCAGCGTCATCAATTTTCGTAAGGAGGTTGATGCGATCATTCGTAATCCCCAGGACCAGCAATGCACCGGGGACCTCAACAAGAGAGATGCTTTTTTTGACGCCGATATAGGTGCTTGCCAGGACCCGGATCACTCTTCCCTTTGACTGGCCGTCCCTCCGGCCGATCACCTTTTTCACAAGATAGAGCGCGACGATCAGCCCACCCAGCAATACCCCGAGAACAATGAACATCTTAACGGCCGTGGCGATTAAATCAGGCGACTGATTCATTTTAATTTCTCGACCCTTTCCATCGGGCTTACGATCTCGGTTATCCGAATGGCATATTTGTCTTTGACAACAACGACCTCCCCTCTGGCAATCAACTGCCGGTTGGCCAGGATATCAAGGGTATGCCCTGCGGACTTTGTAAGCTCGACAATGGATCCTTGGGCCAGTTTGAGAAGTTCACTTACCACCATTTCCGTCCGACCAAGTTCTACGGTGACCTGCAAGGGGATATCGAGCACGAAATCCAGCTTTACAGCGGTTGGCGCACTCGATTCATTTCTCTGTTCTGTAACCCCATTCGATCCTTTGTCTTTCTCATTCATATTGCACTCCATCTCCCGGCAGTGTAGGCACTCCCATCTACTGCCTGTTGTTCATCCTACTTTCTCTCGCCGAGGATGTTAAACAACTCTGTGACTTGAACGGCCCGATTTCCGGCCACAACACCCGGAATGCCCAACATCTTCGGGACCTTCTCAACCATAACGGCAATCGGACTTTGGGGCCCCGTGTTCAGCCTGATGATATCGCCCTCTTTGAGATTGAGGACATCCCTCACCCTCCACGACGATTTGCCCAATTCAACAGACACCGTCACCTCTGTATCGCTCAACAGTTTTTGCAGTTGCATATTCCAGGCATTTTCCAGTTCCGCCTCTCTGATATTCCGGTAAGAAAGCTTGTCCTTGATCGGTTCCAGCAGAAGGTACGGGATACAGAGCCATAACTGAGCTGAAAACTCATCCAACAATACGGAGAACGCCACCGCAATCACCGGATCACTGGGGGCAACCAGGCGCACGAACTGCTGTTTTGTCTCACTTTTTCCTAACGACATCCGCAGGATCTGAACGAATTCCCACGCCTTTTCAAGATCCTTAAGCGTCTCGTTGGCAAACTTCCTCATCACCCGTTGTTCAATAAGGGTGAAGTCTCTTTCCTGGAACACCATTGATTTCCCAGTCCCCCCGAACATGCAGTCAATGAGGAAAAAAACGAGATTGGGCTCAATGGCAATCAGCGCCGAACCGATGAGCGGTTCCATTCGAAACGTGTGGAAACTTGAAGGGTTGGGAAGCCCTTCCAAAAAATCCCCGAACTTGACCATTTCGGTGGACGCCAGCGTTGTGTCAATAGGCGCCCTGAATGATGTTGATAAAGAACTTCGAAGGAAATTGGCGAATCGGTCAAAGACCTCATCAAGAACATCGAATTGCTCCCGCATCATGATGTTCTGAGATGTCAGATCATAGACCGGGATCTGGGCCTGAGATGTTTTCTCCTCTTCCTCACTGACCTCCAGATCAACATCCCCTGCCTTCATGGAAGACAGCAGGGCATCCACTTCTTCCTGGGTCAGTATCTGATCAGCCATCGAAATCCACCTTTATTGAACCACAAACTCTTGGAAAAAGATGTTTGTTATCTGGCCCTCCTGCAACACCCCGTTCAATTCGGTGATGAGTGTGCTTCTGAGCGCATTTTTACCTTCAACGCTTTGAATTTCCTTAAACGTTTTAGTGGGAAGAATCATCAATATCCGATCGCGCATCTCAGGCACCTTTTTTTCCAGGGATAGGACCACCCCCTTATCGTTGAGCTCTAAGACAATTCTTGTGCTGAGGTATCGTTTTCCCCCGGGATCGGCCAGGTTGACGATAAAATTCTCCAATGGAAAATTAATTTTGTTCTTGTCTGCCGTCGCTTTCTCTGCACTGCTCTGGGTTCCTTCAGCGGCCGCACCCTTTTCAGAAGCGGAACCCTTGCCTTTCAGATAGAAAAAGCCCCCGCCTCCGATAATGGCGGCTGCCAGCAGGCCGATTACCAGTATGATCAGCATTTTTTTCGACATGTCATTCTTCCTCGCTCTTTACCAAAACGATCTCCACCCGACGGTTTCTGGCCCTGTGCTCCGGGGTATCATTCTGTACCAGAGGCCTCAATTCCCCATATCCCACCGCCGACAGACGCCCGGGGGCGATGTTTCCCTCTTGGATAAAATATTTGACAATACGCACCGCCCTTGCCGTGGACAGCTCCCAGTTTGAATCAAATCTCTCCGTAAAGATGGGAACATTATCCGTATGGCCTTCTACGCGCACCCGCCACTGATGGGCCTCGATGATCTTGAGAAGTTCGTTCAAAATCGGAAAAGCGTCGGGGCTGATATCGTCCGAACCCGATTCAAAGAGGGCCGCACCGTTGAGGCTCATAACCTGATCTTTTCCCCTGAATCGGACCTCCATTCCATTAAAGGATTTGAGGACCTTGATGTAATCCTCAATGCTACCTTCGCCCTCAGGGAGCACCTCCCCTTTGATTGCGCCGATCTCGGATCCCTTGTCTCCGAATGATTCGATAACGCCCACCGGCGAACCCTCCCCCTCCTCCATGACACCCAGACCCTGCATGACAGAGAGCTGGAATTGCTTCAGCTTTGCCACATCCGTGGAAGCCATGGTGAAGAGGAGGACAAAGAAGACCATCAAGAGCGTCACAAGATCATTGAAGGTGGTCAGCCATCCTGCCCCGCCTTTTTCCTCTCTTATCCGATGACGGCGACGGCCATGGGCTGGAGCATGTCGGCGCCCTCGCCCAGATTCAGCGCCAGGGGGAGGAGCCCGAGGACGGTGGTGAGCTGGGTCGAGGATGTGGTGGTCGACAGCGCTTGGCGCGGTGAGGGGATCGG
>JAWOIH010000398.1:0-9872 GCA_046484725.1 Candidatus Desulfacyla sp.
ATGTCCTGTGCTGAATGTTCCCATTGAAACCGGATAATGATTCGTTGTATTAGAGGACTCCTTGATTACATTTCCCGCAATCCAGAAGAGACGGGAGCGCAATGAGAAGCGAATGACAAAAAGAGCCAAAAATATTCTTGACCGGATCGGCCACACCCCGCTGGTCCCGATTACCGTTCTTAACCGAAACAGGAATGTCGAAATACTGGCCAAGCTCGAAAGTTTCAACCCCGGCGGGTCCATCAAGGACCGGGCCGCCCTCTATATGATTGAAGCAGCTGAAAAGACAGGAGAACTGACCAAGGATAAGATCATTCTGGAGGCCACCAGCGGAAATACGGGCATCGGTCTGGCCCTGGTGGCTGCCGTTAAAGGGTATCGCATTCTTCTGACCATGTCCGAGGCCGTGAGCGAAGAACGGGTAAAGATCCTCAAGGCCCTGGGGGCCGAGATCGAATTTACGCCCGCCCATCTGGGTACGGACGGGGCCATCGAGCATGGATATGAACTGGTGCGCGAAAGCCCCGGAACCTACTGGCTTGCCGATCAATTCAACAACGAGGCTAACTGGATGGCCCATTACCATGGCACGGCCACGGAGATCTGGGATGAGACCGGGGGCGATTTCCATGCCGTGATCGCCACCATGGGTACGACCGGCACCCTGATGGGGATGTCCAGGCGGTTTCGTGAACTGGATTCCGGGATACAGATCATTGGGGTCGAGCCCTATCTGGGCCACAAGATTCAGGGCCTCAAGAATATGAAGGAGTCGTACCGGCCCGGCATCTTTGAGAAGACCCGGGCCGACCGGATCATCAATATCGATGATGAAGAGGCATTCGAGACCGCTCGCTTGTTGGCCAGGAAAGAGGGGCTCTTTGTGGGGATGAGTTCGGGCGCGGCCATGGCCGTTGCACTCAAGGTGGCCGGCGAAATGAAGTCGGGCCGCGTTGTGGTGATTTTTCCGGACGGGGGGGAGAAATACCTGAGCACGCCCCTGTTCACGGCCAGGAAAAAGTCAGGGCTCCGTCTATACAACACCCTGACCCGCAGACAGGAGGCCTTTGTTCCGCAGGAAGAGAACCGGGTCTCCATTTACGCCTGCGGACCGACCCTCTGTCAGGTGATTGATCTTGGGCACTGCAGGCGTCTCCTTTTTTCGGATCTGATCCGGCGGTATATGGAATTCAAAGGCTATGAGGTCACCCTCATCATGAATGTGACCGACCTGGATGACCGTACCATTGAGGGCGCGCAACAGGCCGGCATTTCTTTGAGAGAATTTACAGACAAGTTCTATGATGTCCTGATGGCGGACCTTGACAGCCTGGGCATTAAGCGCGCGACGGCCTATCCCAGACCGAGTGAACATGTGGACGACATGATCGCCCTCGCCCAGAAACTCCTTGAAAAGGGATATGCCTATGAAAAGTTGCGCTCCATCTACTTTGACATCTCCCGCTTCAGGGACTACGGCAAGCTGTCGCGGATTGATCTTGACAAGATCCGGTTAGGCAAGACTGTCGACCTGGACCAGTACGAAAAGGAAAATCCGCGGGATTTTACCCTGTTGAAGCGCTCCACCCTGAATGAGCTGAAGCGGGGGATTTTCTTCAAGACAGACTGGGGGAATGTCAGACCGGGATGGCACATTGAGTGCGCTGCCATGGCCCTGAAGTACCTCGGGCCGACCCACGACATCCATACGAGCGGGGTGGCCCTGATATTCCCCCATCACGAGAACTCGATTGCTATCAGTCAGGCCGTCACGGAGAAGCCCCTTGCCAATTACTGGCTCCATAACGAACCGGTGATGTGCGACAACAGTCGTCCGGATGAGGCCACGGAAAACGGGCACGTGACATTGAGAGATCTCATGGACCAGGGCTATTCAGGGAGGGAGGTGCGATACTGGCTCCTCAGCAGGCATTATCGTAAGCCGATTTTTTATTCCGAATCCAAGCTCAGCGCGGCCAGGAATACCCTGTCCCATCTCGACACCTTCGTTCAAAAACTTCACTCCGCCCGGCCCGGCCCTGTGGATCCGGATATGGATCAGACGATCTATGCCCTCCGAAAGAAGTTTATTGAGTCAATGGATGATGACTTGAACATCGCGCCGGCATTGGCCTCCCTCTTTCAGTTTACCCGGACGGTCAATAAAAAGATGGACCAAAGCGGCCTCGATCCGTCTGACCGGGAGAAAGTCCTGACCGCCCTGGGGCGTGTCAATTCCGTCTTGGGGATCATCAGGCTGGAGCCTCCCGAAGCGGACGCGACAGTGGAGGAATTGGTGCGGCGGCGGGAGGCCGCCAGAGATAAAAAGGAATGGGAACTGGCCGACGAACTGCGACAAAAACTTAAAGACATGGGTGTGGAAGTCATCGATACGAAGGAGGGGCCGGTGTGGAGGAAAGATTGACCGTTGACGATCAATGGTTTAGTATTTATTATTTTGGGCGGACAAGGCCCTGGAATCGGCGGTTTGAGATGCATCCATAGACCATCCGTCTCAGCATCCCGGGCCCTGGCTCCAAAATTGAAACGGCTAACTCCAAACTTTAAGGCAAGATGCCCATTTACGAATACGAACCCGTGGATCCTCGGAAGGCCTGCCAGCGATGTAGGGGCCGCTTTGAGGTGATTCAGCGGATGGAAGAAGCCCCCCTCGCCACCTGCCCCTCATGCGGGCGAGGGGTGAGAAAGGTCATATCGTGGTGTCGCGCGGCGATTGTCGAGACGTCTGACGAGCATGTCCGGGTAAACAAAAGCATCTCCGAGTATGAAAAGGCCGGGATGTGGAGCCATGCCGCCGAACTGGCAGACACCCATTCGGAAAAGATCGGGAACCGCGATCTGAAAATGAGGGCCCTTGATGACTACAAGAAGGCCGGGTATGATCTCGGTACCCTGGAAAAACACGCCAAGACAGAAAGCGACTGAAGGAGGATTGATGCAATGAGATTGAAGCGCAACCATTCGGCCCGTGTTATGGGTTGTTTCATGACCGCTCTTTTTGTGGCGACGCTCTTTTCCCCTTTCGCTTTGGGAGAAACGCAGAAAAGGGAACTCCCTCCGCGGGACATTTCTGTATCTCCTGAGTACACGGGGGTAGCGGTTCCCGAGGGAGACCCTGTGAGCATCGATCTGGTCGTCTCCAACAAGGGAAAGAACGATGAAAATATCGATCTTCAAGTGACCTTGGTCCCTGATGGGTGGAAGGCCTGGATCAAGACCTACGATTTCGGCGTTACAGGGGTCCATGTCAAGAGCGATACCCAGAAGAACCTGACCCTTCGGGCCGAGCCGGGCAAGGATGTGGCTCCCGGGAGCTACACATTTGTGATCCAGGGGCAGACTGTGGACCGTCAGTTGACGGCGACGGGCAAGGTGGTGATTACGGTTGAGGAGAAGAAAGAAAAGAAACGGCCTGAAGGGGTGAATATCGTAACGTCTTATCCCGTTCTGACCGGCCCTACCGATGCCAAATTTGAGTTTTCCGTCGAGGTGGAGAACAAATCGGACAAGGAGGGCATCTTCAACCTGTCCGCCCAGGCCCCCGAAAACTGGACGGTCAATTTCAAACCGGCCTATGAAGACAAGTTTATCTCCAGCCTGAGGTTGAAGGCGGGTCAAAGCCAGACCATGGCCGTGGAATTAACGCCGAACCCGTGGGCAGAGCCGGGGGAATACCCCGTTGGGGTCAAGATCAGTTCGCCTGAGGCCGAGGGACAGGTGGCGCTCACCGTCATATTGACCGGCACCTTCAAACTGGATGCCGGAACGGCCAACGCGCTCCTCTCTCTGTCTGCCGTCAGGGGGGAGGCCTCCCTTCTCTCATTTTACGTCAAGAATACCGGGTCCGCTCCGTTGAACAATGTCCGGTTCATCTCTTTTCAACCTGAAAACTGGAAGGTCTCTTTCGCGCCTGAATCGATCGACACCCTGGCTCCTCAGGAATTCAAGCAGGTGGAGGTCTCTATTACCCCGGCCGCTCAGGCACTGGTGGGCGACTATTCGGTCGGCCTCCGCGCGGAGTCAGGAAGCCCTCCGAAGGCGGATAAAACCATCGAGATGCGGGTGAGCGTGACGGCCTCTGCCGCATGGGGATGGATCGGCATCGGACTCATTGTTTTTGTCATGGCCGGTCTGGTATTTCTGTTCACCCGCCTGGGAAGACGTTAAGGAGACGGTTTGCGAGGCGTCGTTTGGCCTTTCTGAACCTCTGACTTTGGATTTTGGACGATAATCAATGATTATTGAGACCACAGACCTAACCAAGCGATACGGGCGTCAGACGGCCGTGAACCATCTGTCTCTCAAGGTCGAAACCGGGGAGATTTTCGGGTTCCTGGGTCCTAACGGCGCGGGAAAGACCACCACCCTCCTGATGCTGCTGGGCCTGACCCAGCCCTCGGGCGGTTCTGCAACGGTATGCGGGCTCAACCCCCTCCGAATGGCCAGGGAGGTCAAGCGCCATGTGGGATACCTCCCGGAGAACGTCGGGTTTTATGGGGATATGGATGCGGTCCAGAGTCTTGAATACGTGGCCGCCCTGAACGGCATCGGAGGCAGGCAGGCAAGAGAAAAGATCGATGACCTGCTGGAATTGGTGGGCCTCAGGGACGAAGCACGGAAAAGGACCGGGGCGTTCTCCCGCGGGATGAAGCAGCGACTGGGCATTGCGGAGGTCCTCATGAAGGACCCGACGGTCCTCTTCCTTGACGAGCCGACCCTGGGTCTGGATCCGGAGGGGGCCATCCAGATGGTCGGCCTGATCCAGTCATTGAACCAGAGCCGGAACATGACCGTATTGCTCTCTTCCCATAACCTCAGCCAGGTGCAGCGGATATCCCACCGGGTGGGGATCATGATCGCCGGGAGTTTGATTGCCGAGGGATCGGTTGACACCCTGGCAAAGGAGTCCTTCGGGGTCGGTGAAAGGGAGTATTCCTTGGAAGAGGTTTATCTGAAGTACTTCCAGGAGGTATGATATGCAGGGTCTGTATGCGGTGTTCAGAAAAGAGCTTCAGGATCAGTTGAGCAGTTACCGGTTTGTGATCCTCTTCGCCCTCATCGCCATGGTTAGTTTTATCACCAGTTACATGGCAGCCGTCCACATGAGTGAAAACCTGGAGGCCCTGGCTTCCACACGATTTCCCTTTCTGATGCTCTTCAGCACCCCTGGCGTGATGTTTTCCATGGTCCAGTTCGTGGCCTTTTTCGGCCCCCTCATCGGTCTGGTTTCAGGCTTCGATGCCATCAACCGGGAAAGGGCACAGGGCACCCTGATAAAGGTCATATCCCAGCCTGTCTTCCGCGATGCCGTGATCAACGGCAAATTCTTGGCCGGCGTGACCACCATCGCCATTATGTTCACGGCTATTCTCTTGGTCATATCCGGATTCGGCCTGGCCCTTGTCGGGGTGGTCCCCGGGGTTGAAGAGATATGGCGGATTTTTATATATCTCCTCATCAGCATCTGTTACATCGCATTCTGGCTTGGCCTCTCCATCCTGTTTTCGATCCTGTTCAAAAGCATCGCCACGTCGGCCCTCGCGTCCGTGGCCCTCTGGATCTTCCTCTCGTTTTTCGTATCCTTGGGGGCGGAGGTGGTGGCCAACACGGTTGCCCCGATGGACAGGCAGAACGAGACGTCGCCTGAAGCGGTGCTGAAACATGCGCGCATCAGGGACAGGGTGTCCCTTGTTTCTCCAATGATCCTCTACTCCGATGCCACGGCCACGATTATCGACCCTATGCGGAAGACAACCCGTTCGATCATACTCATGGGCCCGATGGAGGAACTCCTCTCAGCCCGTTTTCAAAACCCCCTGGCTTTGGGCCAGAGTCTGCTGGTCGTTTTTCCCCATATCATCGCCTTGATTGCCATAACGGTGGTCTGCTTTGCCATTTCATACACCGTATTCATGTTGCAGGAGGTTAGGACATAAGGGCAGTGTCTAAAGTGAGCTAACGTTTGAAGTGACCAAAGTGTCTAAGATGAGGAGCAATCGCCGCCCGGGCCTTCGCGGTCTGCAGGGAGGTGTAAAAGGCTTGACGAGGATGGATCATTGTCAGTTTTAAGTTCCAAACTTCAGGCACTTTATATATACACTTACTTTTCGGGGAGGTTTGCGTATGAAAATCGAGGAGCTGATTTCAGGAAAAGGCGATGGTGAAAAGGTCTCGGTCGGGAACGTCTCACTGCCTGTCTCTGCATTAATAAAATTCGTCAGGGACGGGTACCTTCACGTCAGGCCTTATGAGTCCGAACATACCTTCTCCATGTGGGGAAAGACCTGCACGGGCTGTTTCACCGAGCAGGAGATCCTGAAGCGGGCCTGATGATGATATAGGCGCTGAACCGACGGTTGAGAGCACTCACCGGAACCTGTTCATACTCCTTGCAGAACCCCTGCCAGATCCATGAGAGCGTCTCTTTGAGGGTGGCTGCGGCCGTGGGATCCCACCCGGATGCAACAGCCATGAAGTCGTTTACAAAGACGTCTTCATGGGCGGGCATCTGATAGGGGGCACGGTCATCCCCTGAGCGGAGAAAGCGAAAGAGTTGTTTTGCCTCATCCAGGGAGATGCCTTCGAAAGAGGGGGTCAGGTTGAGAATCCGCCGGGCCCACAGGGTTAAGAGGAGGGAATGGAATGTCAGGTCAGGGCGGCCGCAGGCCTCCGGGTCGAGGGGATACTCGGCGGTCAATTGCGCCAGCAACGTGTCGATCGCCATTACACGATGGAGGATGGCGGCGACCTCTGTCAGCTCAACATCGTGTTCAAAATCCCTGTATTCCCCGTCCCCTTTTTGTATGTCATAATACAAGGGCCGCTTTGCCACCAGACCCGAGAGGGGGTAGCCCCAGTCTTCTCCCCAGAAATCAAACCGCAACCCTTTTGTCCTGAACCAGCTTTTCTTGAGCCAGCGTTCCGCCTCCCACTTCAGCCTCTGAGCCAATCCGAATCCGGCCCTGAACAGAGAGATCAGGGCGTTGTTTTTCAGAAGCGCCTCTGCGGCCCCGGGATCGTCATGGCACATCTTTTCGAGGATCAGGTTCATATACCCTGCCGATTTCCTGCATGCCTTCTTGAGAACGTCCATGTCATGGGTCGGGAGTCCGTCTGCCGAGAGGACCTGATTGCAGAGCCCGGCAAATTCCAGCCGGACCCGGTCCATAAAGCGGGAATCGGTGACCCCGGACAGGGTTTTGGTCAGGATATTCCGGCCCTCCGCAAAAAACAGAGGGGAATAGGGGGCCATATCCAGGACATCCTCATCCACATGGAGACCCATTCGGTCTATCCGCTCATCCGACTGCAAGGCGTCCGGGCCCAGGGGGGCATACACCAGCAGGGCTTCTTCAGGGGGGAGAAACCCGTGTTCGGCCAGACGGACATTTTTTAGCCGGTACATATCCTCCTCCAGTTCCGCGGGAATGACCCCCGCCAGGCCCGAAAGGAGGGCCTGGAACTTGAGAAAGTCCGCATCCGCCATGGTCCGGATCATAGCCTCGATGGTCTCCATTCGGTCCGGGGCGTTTACCTTTATGTAAAAAAGGCCATCAAGGGTGACGAACCCCTCCTCGAAATCATAGTCCTCATCCTCGTCTCTGATCTGCACCTGAATGCTTTGGAAGAGATAATAGTAGGCAAGGGCCTGGCCGTCCGTAAAGAGCCACCCGGTCAACCTTCCGGGATCGGCCAACTGGAGCCGGCCAAGCCATAAAGACGTCTCTTCCATGTCAAGACGGTCTTTCTCCCAAATTTCCAGATCCAGGAGATACTGCCACTGCTCAATGGAGGCCAGGCGCAATAACTGGAGGGATCCCTCTTCGTCCATCTTCTTCATCAGCCAGAAGAAATCTTCATTCGGGAGGCGTTGAATCAGCTGCCGGGGGGCAGGGTGTTCCAGGATACTGTTTAGAACCACCTTTTCCGGAAGGGCATGAAGATCCTTTAAGATGGAACCCGCGTAGGCCTGGATGGCCTTATGGTCCGCAACCACCTGACTTTTTTGGGTCTTTCTTTTCGATTCTCCCAAGGCATGAACTCCTTTGTGGATTGAAGACTGAAGATTAAAGATTGAAAAAGATTTCCGGCAAAATAATTTGGGACAAAATAATCAAAGCCCTCATAGAGGGTTGGGCAGAGCGGAGCAAAATTTAACGCCGTACTCCTTACGCCTTGCGTCTCCATTATATTCTTGACAAAAGGAGGACTGGGTGTCAAGCCTATAGGCCCAATTCAAAATCGCCCGCAAGGGCAACGAAAATGGAGGCATCCTCATGATAGATATCTCGACCATCGATTACTCGATCCTGGACCGGCCTGAGATCCTTATGTTCCTGTTTCATCCCCGGCCTGAATGGGGTGATCCCGGGACCGAAGGCCGGGGAGAGGACCTCCTGGTTCCGGTTGGAGACGATGTTTCGGTGGGCGCTCGGTTCCATATGTGTGAACGGGAGGCCCCCACGATCCTCTTTTTCCATGGGAACGGTGAAATCGTGGCGGATTACGACGACATGGCCCCTGTCTACAACCGGATCGGGGTCAACTTCCTGCCGGTCGATTATCGGGGATACGGTCGCTCAACCGGCCGGCCCACCATTACCGCCATGATGCGAGACTGCCATATCATCTTTGATTTCGCCAAGAATTGGCTTCTGGATAAAGGCTGTCAGGGTCCCTTCATTATAATGGGCAGGTCCCTGGGCAGCGCATCCGCCCTTGAGCTTGCCTCCCATTACAGAGACCGGATCGACGGCCTCATTGTCGAGAGCGGGTTCGCCTTTTCAGGTCCCCTTCTCCAACTCCTGGGCGTCGACCTGAAGGCCATCGGTTTTGAAGAGGAGGCCGGTCTTGGGAACATAGAAAAGATTCAAAGGGTTGACAAACCTACTCTCATCATCCACGCAGAACTGGACCCCATCATCCCTTTTTCAGACGGCCAGGCCCTCTACAAAGCCTCCCCTGCTACGGACAAGACACTGCTCAAAATCGCCGGCGCCAATCATAACGACATCTTTGTGCGGGGGCTTTCCGACTACATGGCTGCAATCAGCGCTCTCACCCGGAAGGTAAGTGCCTGAAACAGGAGTCGGAGGTCAGTGGTCAGGGGCTGACCTTCAGCACCCAGCCCCCAATCCGCGCATCCCCCTCAATTCCTCAATTCCCAAATTCCTCGATTCCCACCCCTAATCTTTCGCCTCTACGGCCATGTCAAACTGAGAAAAGGCCCCCAGACTGGCAGCCGCGGGTTTTGGAGAGTAGGTCTCCGGCTGTGTTCCTTCAATGAACGATTGAAATACGGTATTCCGGGAATGCCGTCCAGCCAACAGGCCTGTCTCTGTATCGATCTTGGCAAAGACGACCCCATCGGGGACGTCAAAATCCCTGACCGGTTTTCCCTCGAGGGCGCCTGACATGAAGTCGAGCCATATGGGACTTGCCGCTCTTGAACCGGTCTCACCGTCGCCCATCTCCCGTGAATCGTCATATCCGACCCATACGCCGGCCACAAGATCGGGCGTATAGCCCAGGAACCAGGCGTCCCTGAGATCGTTGGTGGTCCCGGTCTTCCCGGCGGCCGGTCGCTTGAGTGCCCGGATTCTCCAGCCCGTCCCTTCGGTAATAACGGCCCTCAAGAGATCGGTCATGACAAAAGAGGTCTCTTTGGAAATAGCTTGTCGGGTTTCAGTCTGGTTCTCTTCCAGGACAAGGCCGTTGCGGTCCACCACCCGCTTGACAAAGATCGGCGTCGCCAGCATGCCGGCGTTGGCAAACACGGCGTAGGCCCGAGTTATTTCCAGCAGAGAGACCCCGGAAGATCCCAGGGCCAGGGAGAGGTCAGGCGCCAGTTC
>JAWOIH010000012.1:0-9749 GCA_046484725.1 Candidatus Desulfacyla sp.
GTTGGGACACCGGAAATAGGCTTTTTTTTAGGGCCTGCAATAAATGGATTGACAACATGCGGAAAAGCCTATAATAGAAGCTCAATATACGGGTGCCTTATGTTTCTGTGCGTTTTTATCGCCTTCTGGGCCGTTTCCATGCTCAGTAAGGAATATACGTAAACTTCAATCTTCAAGGAAAGGAGCGTTACATGGCTGCCAAAAAAACGGGCAAGAAGGATGCGGACAAGAAGGAAACCACGAGGAAGACCACGGCGTTAAAAAAACCTATGACCAAAACGGAGATAATGAGTGAGATTTCATTAAACACCGAGCTCACCAAGAAACAGGTGTCGGCGGTATTTGAGGAATTTTCTCTCCTGATCGAGCGTCATATCAAGAAGCGGGGTCCCGGTCAGTTCACATTCCCCGGTCTTTTCAAGATTGAAGTCAAGAGTAAACCTGCGACAAAGGCGCGCAAAGGGATCAACCCTTTTACAAAAGAAGAAACCGTTTTCAAGGCCAAGCCGGCTCGCCGGGCAGTCAAGATTCGTCCCTTGAAGAAGGTAAAGGAGATGTCCGCCTGATTGAATGGATGATGTTTCATCAGGGTTCTTGTGCCCGTAAATTTTCTTTGATGATTGTCAGACATGGCCGAACAACACAAAAGCCCTGCAGATCGTGAAGCGGTCTGCAGGGCTTTTCTATGCGAGCGCAGCCTCTGGTCGGCAGCCGGTCAGACCCAGAGGAAACTTTTGAACGGGGTTTTCCCGCTGCAGCGGGGTTCAGGTCCCAGGGGGAAGCCGCAACCACCATCGCGATCGGATTTCAGGTCTCTTCAATCATCCATCGACACCCATCCATCCAATGCGTCTGCCGTCAATAATCCTTGGGCCGATGCTTTACCTGGGAGGGTGTGTCGAAGGCCGCTTCGAGAGACCTCACCGTCATGTCGAGGTATTGTGCCTCCACTACACACGATATACTTGAGATGGAAGTGCAGATGGCAAGGGAGCTGATCCCCACGGCGGCAATGGAAGAAAACATGACGCTGTGAACCAAGGGCTTCTCACGCAGATGCGGTCCGAAGACGGTGACCACGGCCACGTCGGGGGTGTAGGAAATGGCCTTGGCGTCTATGGAGGGCCTTATCGTCTCCAGAACATTCAGGGCCTGGTCCAGATCCTTCTGATCAATAACGATCGAGAAATTCCCGCAGTCGTCCAGGTCGAAGCTTTCCAGCAGAATCTCGATATTGATCTGATTCTCTCCCATCCCCCTCAGGACAGTCGCTGCAACACTGGCATGGTCCGGCACGGACATGATCTTCAGCAGTGCCCGACCGTCGCTCTGCATGATGCCGCCGACCTTCATTTTATCCATGTCATCCGCTCCCACGAAAGATGATCTCCATCATTCCCAGGTCCGTCTGTCTTCAATCTTCTTATGAAGGTCGGGGATTGTCCCCCTGGGAACCACCTGAACGACGCCTTTTATGGTGAGGATATCTTTTATATCGCGCTCGATGCGCGCCCGCATCATGCCTGGATCCGTCCCTTCCTCTTTCAGTTCCACCACAAATGTCATGATGTCGTTGTGATCTTTTCGTGTGATGACCACCTGATACTTAAAGACCCCCGGATGCCGGGAGATGACCTCGTCGGTCTGCCACGTATGGACGAACGTGCCCCTGACCTTGGTCGCCTGATCGATTCGTCCGAGGATCTTCTTCAACATAAGGCCGGTTCGACCGCAGGGACACGATTCGCGGGTCAGGATCGAAATATCTCCCGTTGCCATGCGGATCATGGGGTAGCCTTTATTGAAGCTGGTGGCGACGATCTCGCCGACAGCCCCGGGACGTGCCGCTTTTCCGGTCGTGGGGTCTACCACCTCGACATAGACATTGTCCGGCACGTGGAGGCCCTTCATAAATGGGCATTCGTATCCGATACACCCCAAGAGGACGGTCCCGTACCCCTGGCGGATGGACATTCCCAGTTTTTCCTGAAGCCGGGAACGGAGAGACTCGGGTAGCATCTCAGCGCCCACCAGGGCCTTTTCAAGGAAAATGTCTTTTCTCAGATCGAGCTGCATCCCCTCGGCACGCTGGATCATGGTCATCAGGAAACTCGGGGTCCCCATGAATCCATTGATTCGTAATCCCTGCATGATCCGGATCTGCATCAGGGTATTCCCGACGCCTGTCGGGACAACGGTGCCGCCGATCATGGTTACGGATGCGTCCAACATGAAGGCCAAAGGCCAGAGATGGTAATTGAAGGTATTCAGGATACGATCTCCGGGCCCAAAACCCGCCGCACAAAGGGCCTCGGCCCAGGAGGTGTCTCTGTATTCCTGTTCTCCCGGTTGGTAGACGAGACCCGGGTTGACATAAATCCGTCTCATATCGGTTGGGCCTGATGCATCAAAGCCGCCAAACGGCGGGTCCGTTTTTTGCCGTTCCACAACGGTCTCCATGCGCAGGATGGGGAGGTTTTCCAGGTCGTCAAGGCCCTTGATGTCGGATATGTGAATACCGGATGCCCCGTAAATGTCTTTATATGCGTTAGCGTATCGGCAGGCGTGTTGAAAGGTCTCTACGAATCGTCGACTCAGGTCGGCCCTCCGTTTTTCCCATTCCATGGTCTCGCGCACCATGTTAAAAAAGCGATTCTCCGGCATTTTACCTCCCATTGTTCCTCTCCCGATCTCAGGTCGCAGACCCCAAAAAATCAATATCCGGCCTGTTTCAGGCCAGCCAGCCTCTCCCTGGCCTTTGCCGCATACGGGCTTTCAGGATGCTTTTCAATGATTCTGCAATACAGTTCCTTTGCGTGATCATAATTCTTCTGCAGCTCTTCCAACTGGGCGGTTTCAAAAACCTCCTTGACTGTGTCTCCCGAACAGCCGGCAATGGTCACTGCTGCAATAACCACAAGGATCATGATGATTCTTTTCATAGATAAGACCTCCGTTCTCAGGTTCAGTCGCAAAAAGAGGAAAAAAACCTCAGGGAATGGCATCGGATGTCACGCTGTGGATAGGTGCGCGTTTTTTTTAATTTCATATAGCCGCGCGAAAATGTCAATTCAAACTTATCCCGGCTCACTGTTGAAATAGGGGCCATTTCTAAGAAGCCGACAAAAGGGGCTGTTATCGAAACAAAGGAAAGAGAGAAGGGTTGCCAAAAAATTTCAGCGTCGACGATACAACACCGCCCGGAATCGCAAGGCACTGGATGGGATGGATGTCGAAACTTGAAATCTGGAATTTGACGCTTAACATTGGGGTTCTGATGTAAGGAAGCCGGCACAAAGGATTCGTCATGGATTATGGGTCGAGGGATGTCATATGAAAAAATCAGATAAAGCTTCTCGCCGGTTGGCGCTCTGGATGGTGGTATGGTTTCTGGTCTTGGGCGTGGTGCTCGTCGGTGTCGGGTACTGGGGAATGGGATTTCTTATGGAGAGCCTCCATGCATGTCAACAGAAGGTCCATGACCCTCAATTGTTGAACCCAATTGAGCTTTCTTTGAAGCGTGTATCCCTAAACGTCGCTTGGGTGTCGGCCGGGGGTCTCGCGGTCATCGGGTTCCTCCTCTGGTTGAGCCTGCGATCCGCGATCGGGCGGCAGGTTAGAGGAGATCCCCTCGTCGCACCATCGTCACCCGTCAGCGCAAGAGAGGATATGGCGATATGTCCTGAACCGTCACCCGAGGAGAAGGAAGCGCAGGCACGCCTGGATCAGAGGAGGTCTCTTCATCTCCTTTCCCTTCTACAGAGGGAAGGGCGGCTGGTGGATTTTTTGCAGGAGGACCTTCAGGCCTATGATGACGCGCAGATTGGAGCTGCTGTTCGGGGAATTCAGGAGTCCTGCCGCGAGACTCTGAATAGATATGTGGCCCCCAGGCCCGTCATTGACAGGGATGAAGGGGAGTCGATAATGGTTGATGCAGGATTTGACGCCAATAGCATCCGACTTACGGGCAATGTATCGGGTCGGCCCCCGTTTAAAGGGATCTTGCAGCACCGGGGCTGGCGCAGCGCCGGCTTGAACCTGCCCACCCTCTCAGGTTCTCAGGATCCCACGATTATCGCATCGGCAGAAGTGGAAATTGAGTGAGGCGTATCCCGTGTCCGAACCGACATATATGATAGGTATTGACCTGGGCACAACGAACAGTGTGGTGGCCTTTGCCAAGGTCCCGGTCGATGAATATGATGAGCCCGTCATACAGATCTTCAAGATTCCCCAGCTGGTGGGACCCGCGTCCATCGGAGAAAGGCCCGTCTTGCCCTCTTTCCTTTTCCTGCCGGGTCCCCACGATCTTCCGGAAGGGAGTCTTGAGCTGCCGTGGGATAAGGGGAACTCTCTGGCGGTGGGGGAATTCGCCCGTGACCGGGGGGCCGAAATCCCTTTACGTTTAATCGCCTCTACCAAGTCATGGCTTTGCCATACCGGTGTGGACCGCAATGGGGCGATCCTCCCCTGGGAGGCCCCCGAAGACAGCCGTAAATTGTCGCCGGTGGAGGCCTCTGCGGCCATCTTGAAACACGTCAAGGACAGCTGGGATTATGTCATGGCCAGTGACGATGAGGGACTGCGGTTGGAGTACCAGGAGGTCTTTTTGACCGTACCCGCCTCCTTCGACCCAGTGGCCAGGGACCTGACGGTCAAGGCCGCAGAGATGGCCGGTTTCCCCAAAAGCACCCTCCTCGAAGAACCCCAGGCTGCCTTTTATGCATGGCTCAACGCTGCAAAGGAAGGATGGCGCGACCGGGTCAAGGTGGGGGACCGGGTCCTGGTGGCAGACGTGGGGGGCGGAACCACGGACTTCAGCCTGATTGAAGTTTCCCAGGAGGAGGGGGGTCTGACATTGGAACGGGTCGCCGTTGGGGATCATCTCTTGGTGGGCGGGGACAACATGGATTTGACCCTTGCCTATACCGTGGCCAGTGGGCTGGCCGCGAAGGGTCAAAAACTGGACGCCTATCAGATGAGGGCCTTGTGTCACAGTTGCCGTTCAGCCAAAGAGCGCCTCTTCAGCGAGGAAGGGATTGACGTCTGGCCGCTTACGGTTCTGGGCAGGGGAAGCCGGTTGATCGGCAATACCATCAAAACCGAGTTGAAACGGGAAGATGTTGAGGAGGTTTTGACCAACGGTTTTTTTCCTGAGTGCGACAAGACGGCCGGTCCGCGGTATCAGCTTCGCACCGGGATGAGGGAGATGGGCCTTTCATATACGTCCGACCCGGCCATCACCCACCATCTGGCCCGGTTTCTGAGGCAACAGGAATCCGCGGATGCCGGGGCGGGAGAGAAGGATCTTGTATGCCCCACTGCTATTCTCTTTAACGGGGGCGTGATGAAGGCCGGGGGATTGAGAAGGCGTGTCCTCGATCTCCTTTCATCATGGGCGGACAGTGAGGGACAGCCGCGACCTCTGGAGATTGAAACCCGTGACTTTGACCTGGCCGTTGCAAAAGGAGCGGTCTGCTACGGGCTGGCCCGACGGGGCAGGGGCGTTCGCATCCGCAGCGGACTTTCAAAAACCTATTATATCGGCGTTGAGGCGGCCATGCCGGCCGTGCCGGGCATCCCTGCTCCGGTGAAGGCCTTGTGCGTAGCCCCTTTCGGTATGGAAGAGGGTGCTGAGGCCCGGATCCCGGACAAGGTGTTCGGTCTGGTGGTGGGGGAGCCTGTCAAGTTCGATTTTTTAGGGTCCAACATCCGCCATCACGACGCCATGGGTACGGTGGTGGAGGACTGGGGAGGCGAAATTGAATCGGTCGCCACCCTTGAAACCCGTCTTGAAGGGAAAGCCGGCGCCATCGTTCCCGTAACCCTGGAGATCAAGGTGACCGAGGTGGGGACCCTGGAGCTTTGGTGCGCAGCCCGGGACACGGATCGGAGATTTAAGCTGGAGTTCAATGTGAGGGAAAGAGCGGGACATTGAGAATTGAGCATTGAAAATCGAGTATTGAAAGGCTCGCGGCCGACCACTGAACGCCGACGGAGTGACCGCCTCCGGGACGCGGATCTCGGAACTCGGAACGGGGAGATCGAAAATAACCTCATGACAATGAAGCGAATGACGGCCCCAGGCCTGATGACCCATGACCACTAACTACATCGTAGGAATCGATTTAGGCACCACCAATTTGGCAGTCAGTTATATTGATCTGTCTCTCACCCACGATGATGAAACACCCCCCATAGCGCATTTTGAGATCCCTCAGCTTACGGGCCCGGGTGAAATCTCAAGGCTCAAGGTCCTCCCCTCGTTTCTGTACCTGCCCGGCGACCATGAACTCGATAAAAACGGACTGCGGACGGCCTGGACCTCTGACGGAAAGGGGTTTGCGGGCGCATTTGCCCGGGACCAGGGGGTAAAGGTCCCCAAGCGGCTGGTCTCCTCCGCCAAAAGCTGGCTCTGCCACGGCAAGGTGGATCGCAGGGCGCCTATCCTGCCATGGGGTGCGGACGATCAGGTGGCGGGAATGTCGCCGGTTGCAGTCACGTCTGCCTATCTGAGGCATATCAAAGAGGCCTGGAACGAGAGTCAACAGGGCGATAAGGGGCGCTGCCTGGAAAACCAGACTGTGATGATTACCGTGCCTGCCTCCTTTGACGAGGTGGCCCGGGACCTGACCGTGGAGGCCGCTTCCCAGGCGGGGCTGGAACAGATCATCCTTCTGGAAGAGCCGCTGGCCGCCTTCTACTGCTGGCTGAGCCTGCATGAAGAGGGGTGGGACCGGTATGTCAGGCCCGGGGAATTGATCCTGGTCTGTGACGTGGGAGGCGGCACCACCGACTTCACCCTCATTACCCTTCGCGAGGGGAGCGGTCATCCGGTCTTTGAACGGATTGCGGTGGGCGATCATCTGATCCTCGGGGGCGACAACATGGACCTGGCCCTGGCGCATCGGTGTGAAGCACGTCTCCAGGGCGAAATGAGAGGGCGGTTGAACCTGGAGCGCTGGCAGGCCCTTTGCAATCAGTGCCGCCAGGCCAAGGAAAGGATCCTCAACAGCCTTTCTGAGTCGGAGACCGTCACCCTGGTGGGCGGAGGAAGCAGGTTGATCGCCGGCACTGTTTCGAACCAACTGTCTAAGGACGAGGTGGAAGCCGCTATCCTGGACGGATTCTTTCCCGTGATCGCGCCAGGGGAAGCCCTGACTGAGAAGCCCCGACAGGGAATGATCGAGTTCGGGCTGCCGTATGCCCAGGATCCGTCCATTACCCGTCACCTGATCCGGTTTCTGGAACAGCACAGAGAGGATGTCAGGCAGATACTGGGGAAAGAGACGCCGAGGCCGGACCTGATTCTTTTTAACGGCGCCGCCTTGAAGCCTCCACCTGTTCAGGAGCGGATCCGGGAGGCGGTTTCCAGATGGTTTGATGGGGGAGAGGGGCCTCTTCCGCGAATCCTCGATAACCCTGAACTGGATCTCGCCGTGGCCCTGGGGGCCTCCTATTATGGTCTGGTCAGAAAGGGTTTCGGGATCCGGGTGGACAGCGGGAGCGCTCGGGCCTACTACCTGGGGGTTCGCCTTGAAACTGAGACTTCAAAGGAGGGGAGGGACCATTCCTCTGCCCCGCAAACGGCCATCTGTCTGGTGGAACGCCACATGCCCGAGGGGAGCAGAAACGCGCTGACAGATAGAAAATTCGATGTGCTGACCAATCAGCCGGTACAATTTTATCTATACAGCTCCAGTTACCGTACAGGGGATCGCGTGGGGGATTTTGTTACCGTCGACGATAGCCTCACCCCACTTCCCCCCCTTCACACGGTGATCAAGTTCGGCAAAAAGGCCGGGGAGACCCTGGTTCCGGTCGAGGTGGAGGTCGATTACACAGAGATGGGAACCCTGGCCGTCTGGTGCCGTTCCGTTCGGAGCCCCCACCGGTGGCGATTCCAGTTCCAGTTGCGGCAAACGGACCAGGGTCCTGCGGTGTCGGACAGAGAGGTCTTTGAGGAATCATTGGTAAATGAGGCCTTGGAGGAGGTGAAAAAGGCCTTCTCTGCCAAAGGCGGGAACAGGGAGCCGGCGCGTCTCGCCAAGACGATCGCCGCCGTGGTGGATCGACCCAGGGAGGCATGGCCCCTCGGTTTGATCCGTCGAATCGTCGACAGACTCCTGTCTCTCAGCTCACTCAGGGGTCGCAGCTTAGACCATGAAGCCCGTTGGCTGAACCTGATCGGGTTTTGCATGCGGCCCGGATTCGGGGATCCCCTGGACGAACATCGTATGGAAAATCTCTGGAAGATGTTCCATAAAGGATGGATGCATGGCAAGCATGCGCAGGTGAGGTCCGAATGGTGGGTGATGTGGCGCAGGGTGGCAGGGGGCCTTTCAGCGGGTCAGCAGGTTAAGGTGCTGCAGGAAATATCATCGCTGATCCGGCCCGGAAAAGGGAGTAAAAGGGGGAGGTCTGCCCCGCAGGAACATATGGAGATCTGGATGGCCGTGGCTAACCTGGAACGAATCCCGGTGAACGACAAGGTCGTCTGGGGAGGCCTTCTCTTAGACGGTCTCCGACCCGGCAAAACCCGACCCCAATACTGGTGGTCCGTCTCAAGGATCGGCGCCAGGGAACCCCTCTACGGGCCCATTGACCGGGTTGTTTCGCCGGACGTGATTGCCTCCTGGATCGACGGGATCTTAAAAGTAGAATGGCGGGACCCCAAACCGGTGGGCGCTGCCCTGGCCCAGATGGCCCGCCTGACCGGGGACCGGAAGCGGGACCTGGACCCGGAGCTTGTGCAGCGAGTCATAGACTGGCTGGCCCCTCAGGAGGGGTCCGAACCCTATATAAGGCCGTTAAAAGAGGTCGTTTCTTTAGACCGTCACGAAGAGACCCTGATCTTCGGTGAATCTCTCCCCTTGGGCATCCGATTGCGGGTGGGTTGAAGAATCTCTGTTCATGAGGAATTGTAAATACCCGGGTCCGGATAACCCGGCTTCGGGTTGTCCCCGGAAAGGGACGGCCTTACTTAAAAACCACGGAAGTCAAAAGTGTCTGAAGCGATCTAACGTGCCTGAAGCAATGGCGTCGCATGTCCTGTTCGGGCTGTCACCGGAAGGTGCTTCAATGCCTCACCGCCCCAATGACACCTTCCAGTTCTTCATGGGTGATCATCCCATGTCTTACCATTTCAGGCGGGTCCACAGTCAGATTGAGCACGGTTGATCCGATCCCGCCTGCTGTTTCCCCGCCGTCGAGGATCAGATCGATCCCGTCTCCGAAATAGGCCATGACCTCTTCGGCATGACGGGAGGGAGGTGCGCCCGAAATATTGGCGCTGGTCCCGGTGACCGGTCCCTCTATGGCCCGGGCCAGTGCGGTAGGGATGGGGTGACCGGACAATCGGACGCCGATAGTTTTGGTTCCGCCGGTGAGGAGGGGCGAGATTCTTTTCGACGCCTCAAAGATCAGGGTCAGGCCTCCGGGCCAGAACGCGCGCATCAGCGGAACGGCGACGGGGGGAAGGTGTGTCACGTAGTCGCTCAGGGATTCGGTTGAAGGGATCAGGATCAGGACCGGGCGTCCCGGTTCCCGCTTTTTCAGCGAAAACAACCTTCGGATTGCCGCTTCATTGCCCACATCCACAGCAAGGCCGTAGAAAGACTCTGTGGGGCATGCAACCACCCCACCCCGCACAAGGGCTCCTTTGGCTAACTGAATTACCTGTTGCTGATCTGTGGAGGCGCCGATTCGGATGATCATTTCTCTCAGGGGACTGCAGGTTGCATGATTGC
>JAWOIH010000136.1:0-5761 GCA_046484725.1 Candidatus Desulfacyla sp.
CGCCAGAGCATGCCGGCCCGGTAATAGTCTTCTCCTCTCCCGGTGATCTCAGCCCCCTTTTCCATGGCCTGGGCCGCCTTTTCCGGCAAGTCCAGCATCAGGCAGCAGTTGGACAGGGCAATATACCACTCCCCCCGAGGCGTTGGGAGTTGTACCAGCCCCTCCAGGAGCGGGAGGGAGCGTTTCGGCTGATCCGCCTCCAGCCAGAGCCGGGCCGCCCGAAAGGTATGCCCGGGCATGCCGCTGATCTGCGCGGCCCGTTCCATGGTCCGGGCCGCCCGGGGCACGTCTTTCAGTCGAAGCCAGGTCTCGGACAAAAGGGTCAGCCATTTGGCCTCGGGACCGGGTCTCCCGGCCAGGGCCTCCAGGAGGGGAAGGGCCTTTGGAGGCCTCTCCGCCTGGAGCCAGAGCCCCGCGGCCGAATAGAAGTGATCCGGCGCCTGGCTGATGCCTGCGGCCTGCTCCATGGCCTGGGCCGCCTTTTCAAAGTCTTCCTTTATGGCCCAGGCATTGGAAAGGGCCGCCAGCCAGAAGGCCTTGGGCGAGGGTTCCCGGCCCAAAGGGACCAGGAGACGGATCGCCGGATCGGCCTGTTTGGCCTGCAGCCACATCAGCCCGGCCTGGTAGGCGTGGTCGGGGTTGCGGCTCAGGGCCGCTCCCCGCTCCATGGCGGTCGCCGCCTTCACAAGCTCCCTTTGCCCGAGCCAGGCGTGGGCCAGGGCCACAAACCACTCGGCCTTTGGCGGGGATCGTTTACACAGCACAAGGAGGTGCCCCAGGGCCTTTTGAGGCTGTTCGGCATGGAGCCACAGGACCCCTCCGTTATAAAGATATTCCGGTTTGGGGTCCTTCCGGATAACCCGGTCCATGGTCTCGGCCGCGGATCGGGTCTGATCCAGGATCATGTAGGCGTCGGCAAGGGCGACGAGCCATTCCGCGCGGGGGTCTTTCCGTTGCGCCAGCTTTTCCAGGATGACCAGGGCCTTTTTGGGATGGTCCGCGTCCAGCCAGAGCCAGGCCGCATGAAACCAGAGATTGGGATCTCTGCCGCGCTCCGCGGCCCGCTCCATGGCCTCGGCCGTCCCCTCCTTTTTTTTGAGGGCCTTGAGCGTATTGGACAGGGCCACCAGCCAGTGGGACTCGGGCGCGTCCTTGTCCGTCAACTCCTTGAGGAGCGGCAGGGCCCTGGCCGGTTTCCCCGCCTCCAGCCAGAAAACAGCGCACTGATACAGGTGTTCGGGGTCCTTTGAAACGGCGTAGGCGGATGCCATGGCCTCCGCCGCCTTGACAGGATCCTTGAGATCCTGGTGGGCACGGGCCTCGGCCACATACCCGTCGGCCTGCCTGGATCCGGCCCGATGGATCTTCTTCAGGACGACCAGTGCCTTTTGGGGATGTCCGGCGTCCAGCCAGAGGACCGCCGTCTGATGCCACGTTTCAGGGTCCTGGGTGACGGCCGCGGCCTTTTCCAGTGCCTCTGCGGCCTCCGCCATCTCCCCGGCCTCCTGATAGAGGGCGGCCAATAACTGCCAGGCCTCATGGAAACAGGGGGCCAGCCTGACGGCCTTTTGCAGACAATCCACGGCCGCATCCCGTTTCCCGGCCTGGTGAAGAAAAAACCCCGCATCATAATAGGGATAGGGATGGGTCTCCCCTGGGTGGGCCTCGAGATAGCCTGTCAAAATTGAGGCCGCACCCGCTGCGTCGCCGTCCCCCGCCCTTTTTTCCGCCTGGTCGACCACGGCATGCAGGGCCTCGGACATGGGGGGGAGGCTCTGGGGACATGGGGCGGATTCCGCGGCATCGGCCCCAGTCCATGGGATCGCCATGCACGCCATGATCAGGAGGAGTGTCCGGAGCTTAGCCATCCTGTCCCAGCTCAAATCGAATGGTCATTTCCACCCAGGTGTCCACCGGCCGACCGGCCTTTTTGCCGGGTTTAAAGCGCCACCGGGGCACGGTCTTGCGAACGCTCTCGTCAAAAATGCCTTCCGGTTCGGCAGCCACAATCTTCAGATCGTGCGTGCGTCCATTGCTGTCCACCAGAAACTGCACCGTCACATATCCCTCGATGCCCATCCGTTTGGCCTTGTAAGGATAGTTGGGCTTGAGCGCGGCAAGGCTGACCGGCTTCTGATCCACCTCATCCAGGCCGAACCGGGTCCGGGTCGCCGGCCTTTGGGGCGCCGGGGCACGGGCCACGGCGCCGGGCGAGGGGGCCTTTCCCACCCTGAGATTCACCTTCAGGTTCATGGGGCTCGACTGGGTCGGGAGGGCACTCAGGGAAAGGGCATGGAGCGAGGGCCTCTGGAGCGGGGGCGGATCGGACGCGGGGGACTCCAAGGTTGGCATCTCCACAGGGGCCATCTCCAGGGTTTTGCTGGGAATGTCGGCCCTCGGCTCGGGCGGTTCCAGCTCGGGGGGCTCCATATCCGGGATGTCCGGGGGTTTTGCCTCGATCTCCGGTTCGGGCGGGGCCGGGGGCTCGGGCGGGGGCGTCAGGTCCGGTTCGGGCGTCATCGGATCCGGGGGGATTTCCGGTCGGATGGGGATCAGAAGGGCATAGGAAATCTTTGGAAAATTGGGCTGATAGGACGTCTGGCGCAGCAGGAGGGGCACCAGGGCAAAGATCCCCATGCTGATCAACAGGGCCCCGGCCAGGAGGAAGGAGAGGCGGAGCGGCCTTCCGGCGGTTCGAATGGATCGGGTCACTCCATCCTCCTGGCTGCCACGGCGATGTTCTTTGCACCGGCCAGGCGGCACTGATCGAGGACCGCCACCAGACGGCCGGTGGGGCAGGCTTCATCCGCGTCGAGGATGACGCCGGCCTGTGCGTTTTCAACCAGGAAGATCTCCACCAGCCCGCGAACCCGCCGAAGGTCCACCTGCTCCGCGTCTATAAAGATCTGGCCAGCCTGGGTGATGCCCACCACCATGCCGGCGGCCTCCTTTTTCTCGGCCGTGGTCGCCTCGGGCCGGTTCACCTCAACGCCCGATTCCCGAACAAAACTGGCCGTCACCAGAAAAAAGATGAGGAGGATGAAGATCATGTCGATCAACGGCATCATGTTGATTTCCACGTCGCCGGCGTCTTCGTCCTGGATTCTTGCTGCAGCAATACCGCCTAAACGGAGCATTTCCGCGACTCCTTTTCAAGCCATTGGGACACGGCCTGCTGAAATACGAGGACATTCTGATGGATCCTGCGGATCTCCTTTCGCATGGCCTGGCCGGCCAGTACGCCCGGGATGGCCACCAAGAGCCCGGCCTGGGTGGTGATCAGGGCCTCCTTGATGCCCGAGGCCATGGCCTGGGCATTGCCCATGCCGTACATGCCGATCACGCGAAAGGTCTCCACCATGCCGTTGACCGTTCCGAGCAGCCCCAGGAGGGGGGCCGCGGCCGCCAGGACCATGATGGTCGGGATGTGGCGGTAAAGACCCTGAATCTGGCGGCGGATCGCCACATCGAAAAAGAGCTGATCCGCTTCTCCGCTCAAAAAGGCCTTTCCCCGGAAGTAGCGCTCCATAAAAAAACTGAGTGCCTCGGACCTGGGACAGGAGGCCTGTTCATTGAGAAGACCTTGTCCCTCCAGACGTTTCAGGGCATCACTCACCAGAAGGGGCCGACGTCTGACCCGCAGGATCCATTCGGCCTTGAGCACGATCAATGCCCACATCCAGAGGGAAATCACTCCGATGGGGATCATGATGGGGCCCCCGGTCTCAACCAGGTTCCAAAAGCCGCTGAAGATGTCCATAGGGTAGCCGTTCAAAGGGTTAAGGGGTCAAGAGATTAGTGGCTTATTGCCAGATTTTCTGTCTCAAAAAACAAGAAAGTCCTTCATGGCATCGATAGAATCGAAGCTGAAAGCTGAAAGCTCAAAGCTCAAAGGTTCATCCAGCCCGCTTTCAGCTTTCAGCTTTGAGCTTTTAGCTAAGGGACGAACTTGGGTTGCGGGTACGTCCCGCTTTAGAGGTTCAAGGGTTCAGAGGTTCATGAGTCTGCCTTCGCCGGCTCAGTGTCGCTGTTGCTCCGCAGCCGGAGGAGGGCCCCCATGAGGGCCAGGCCCTTTTCCTCCATGTCCTGGGACAGGTTCCGGGCCCGCCTTCCCAGAAAGGCCGCGACGATCATCACCGGAATGGCCACGGCCAGGCCCACCTGGGTGGTGACCATGGCCTCGCTGATGCCGCCCGCCATCAAGCGGGGATCGCCGGTCCCGTGGGTGGTAATGACCTGAAAGGTGTTGATCATCCCGGTAACCGTCCCGAGAAGGCCCAAAAGGGGCGCCACCGCAGCGCAAACCTTGAGGCCGCCCAGGAAGCGCTCCAGTCGAGGGGTCTCCCGCAGCATGGCCTCGGACATGGCGCTTTCGATGACCTCGCTCGGGTCGCTACGGTGCTGCAGGCCCGCCATCAACACCCTGCCGGTGGGACGATGCCGATGGGGATTGGTCGATTTGATGGCGCCCAGGATATCTCCTTTGCCCACCAGTTCGGTGACCCGGGTCATGAGGTCGTCCGTATTGTGGCGCACCTTTCCCAGGAAGATGAGCCGCTCGATGGTCAGGATCAGGGCCACCAGGCCCACCAAAAGGATCGGGATCACCAGCGCGCCCCCGCTCCGGAGCTGATCCATCAAGCTGACCCGGTGGGCCAGCTGTTGAATGGCCGACCCCCCCGAGATGTCGGTGTACACCTTGTCGGTCTCTCCTTTAAAATAGCCGCAGAGGTTCCGCCGCACCCGCCAGGACGGGCTCGGACCCATGACGAGACGGCCCGAGGCCGGGCTCAGGCTGAGATAACCGCACTGGTCCTGCGCACAATACATGGCCGGCAGGTGACCCAGCCGAATGATGCTTCCCTCGGTCTCGTTTCCCCTGCGATCCACCATCTTTCCCGCATAAATCACTTTTTCGCGGGACGCGGCCATATCCTCGAAGGCCATGTCAAGAAGGGCCTTGAGGTCGTTCAACCCGAAGAGCCGTCCCGGATCCACAAATTTCCGCAGGGTCTCCAGACGGGCGGGCCGCTCGGCGCTGTAGGGGCTCCGTTCGGCCAGGGCCAGGAAATTGCGGGCATGGTTGATGAACAGGATGCCCAGTTCCTTGTTGTCCGCCAGCCGCAGGGAGACCTCCTGGGTGATCTGATCGCGCTCTTGAGTCAATTGGGTGAGTCGCTCCCTGTCTGCTGCAAGGGTCCCGGAGGCGGCCTCGAGACTGGCCTCCAGATCGGCCAATTTCTTCTGAAGGGCCTTGCGACGGGATGTGATTTCCTCAAGCGTCAGCTTCTGTTCCTTGCGCGCGTCCCGATAGTCGGCCTGGATATCCCGGGCGACCTCTTCAAAGGGGCGTTGGGCCCATGCCTCGGCCGACAGGGTCACAATGAGGAGAAACAGCCAGATCACCCTATTCATGGCGTCCCCCTTCACCCTTGACCGGGGGGATGGGTCTTCCCATGGGGAGCCGGGTCAGTTCGATGATGCGGATCCGTTCCACAATCTGGACCGCCTCGTCGATCTCCCGAACCCCGTCCTCCACCGGGAGGTATCTGTTCTGACCGGCATCCCAGATATAGGCCTTTTCATTGTCCATGCTCATGGCATAGAGCCCTACCCGTCCCACCCTCAGGACCTTGACCCGGGTGGATCGCCCCTCGATGTCTATCTCGGTCTCCTCGATGTCCACCGAATAGCCGAAATCCACCTCGCGGGCCACGGCGTCGAACAGGGTACGGGTCTTGACCAGGAGACCGGCATCGTA
>JAWOIH010000139.1:0-5140 GCA_046484725.1 Candidatus Desulfacyla sp.
CCGAAGACCTGTCATCTGTTACAGCTTTATATCCGCAAATACCGTATCTCGCCGCAACCCGCATATCAGGATCGGCTATTTATCAGTCAGCGGGGTGAGGCACTCACCCGTCACGGCATTTACCGCATCTGCCGAAAGTACCTCGAAAAGGTGCTTCCGCCAAAGCGCCTCAACCATATCAATCCCGTGCATAGCTTTCGTCACAGCCGGGCAGTGGACATGCTCTACAGCGGACATCCCATCACACACATCCAGAACCATCTGGGTCACGACAGCATCCAGTCCACCACCATATATCTTCATCTGGATATGGATCGGAAGCGCCACATACAAAAACGGCTCATCAGGCATATGCAATCGGTGTTAACAGACGATTCAAAGATAGATGAGTTACTTCAATGGGAAAACGAGGAGGATCTGATGGCTTGGTTGGATAGTCTATAGAGGGCGCATTTAACCAGCAGCCCTTTACGGGGAGCTGCGCGGAAAGCCAGAATATTATGTTGTCGGTTGTTAGAACGCCTTCATCGAAAACTGATTCAACCTATTGCTTTCTTTGATGATTCTCGATGTCTCGCCGCAAACCTCAAAATTATCATTTTATCAACAGGTTACACTAACCCGCAACATAACCTTACGTTGTCCCAGGCCTACGAGTTAAGTTTACCTTGCCGACAACTATTATATGTTGGGTCTGGTTGCCTTGCCTGTCCCGCTTCAGAAAAATGTAAACAAGGTACCACACAAGACTTCTGGGTGCAACCAAAACAAGCGATATGCTGCAAAAGCTCACTTGATTGATGATAAAGGGCATTGATTGAGGTCATAAGCGATTTTTTCAGACGGGTACGGGCGATTGGGGGTGGAGATATCGTCTCCAAGATCCAGGGGGTTTCTGCCACCGCCCCCGGCAGCAATCAAAACCGCTGTTTATGGAGCCGGCACTTGGTCAGGCATCCCCTCAATTCACCCGTGCCATTGTCATCGGTGAATGATACAAAGGCGCCCGCCGTGAATCCCCGCGATTTGAACAGGGCGAGACGGTCGAGAAAAAGGGGCAGGTCCGGGAACGGGCCTGCCCCTTTCACGAATCGCCCCGCCCCGGGATTATAACGTCCTCATGAAATCTACCAAGTCTTTCTTTTCCTGGGTCGTGAGGTTGAGTTCCTGAATCAGATTAAAGAATTCCACGGTATCCTCCAGGGTCATCAGGCGCCGATCGTGGAGGTAGGGCGGAGAATCCTTGATGCCTCTCAGAGGGAAGGTCTTGATGGGTCCGTCCGCGGAGGCCATCCGACCGTTGATCATGCGGGGTTCGAAGAACCGCTCCGCCTTGAGATTGTGCATCAGGTTATCGGTATAGTAAGGAGCCGGGTGACAGACCGCACACTGGGCCTTGTTGAAAAAGAGCTCCTGCCCCCTCAGTTCGGACTCGCCGGCCTGTTTCGGATCCAGCTTGCCGTAGATATTCAACTTAGGCGCGGGCGGGAAGTCCAGAAGGGCCTGAAACTCGGCCATGAAGTGGACCTGGCTTCCCCGGTCCAGGATATTGAGCCCCTTCTTGGTGCCGATCACCGGGTCCCCGTCGAAATAGGCGGCCCGCTGTTCGAACTCGGTGAAGTCCTCCACAGACTTCAAGGCCCGCTGGGAACCGAAGAGACGCTGAATGTTGACGCCTCGAAGCGGAGGGGTATCCAGCCCATGCCTGAACTCCTGGGGCCGAATGTCGCCCACCAGATGGGTGGCCGCGTTCGTATGCCCGTTGACATGACAGTCAAAGCAGGTAACCCCCCGGTGGGGAAGCTCCGACCGCCGGTCGGTTGTCTGATTGAACTGCTGCTGCGGGAAGGGGGTTAGGAGAAGGCGAAGGCCCTCGATCTGTTTGGGATTCAGGATGCCATTGAACAGATCAAAGTAGTTCATGATGGTGACCACATTCCCCTTGGACACATCCCCCAGATCGGGCCGGGTGGTCAGATAGATGGGCGGCGGGTATTCCGGAAGAAAATGATCGGGGAGATCATACTCCATATCGAATCGGGTAAGATCCCTCCCTTCCTGTTTGTTGATCTCTTCAATATGGTATTTGGGAAAAACCATCCCCCCCTCGGCATGGTTGGGGTGGGGGAGGGGATAGAACCCATCCGGCCAGAGACCCTTCTCTTTGATCTCCTGCGGCGTCATGGCGGCAAGCTGTTCCCACGTGACGCCGGCAGGGAGTTTCACCCGCACCCCTTCCTGGACGGGCTTTTTGCCTCCTGACATCATCACGCCCTTGGCCGGTTTGTTGCTCAGGTCATAGCGCTTCTCCAGCAGATCCATCTGGCGCTGCATGATCCCGTCTTTGGCCTCTTTCATCTGCTTCATGGTTTGTTGAAAGGGTTGCTTCATCACAACAGGGCTGTAACTGCTCTTGACCGCCTCTCCGGCAACCACGTAGCCCGAGATAATGAAAAAGAGCAACGCCGCTCCTGCCATTGCAATACGGATAGTGGGTCGTTTTGTTTGCATGCGTCATCCTCCTTTCTCTATTCCTGTCAGTCATTCAACATGCGATCCTTAAAGGTCAACCTGTATAGGGGGACCAAGGGATCGCGGCCTCTTGCCGTGTTCTCCACATTCATTCAGAAACGACTCCGTCACACTGCCGCGTATGCAGGCCTGGTATCAGCCGGAATCTTTGATACCGGCCTCAAGCTCTACATAAACATTTTTTTTAGAGAATCACTATTACATATTAATATAGAGGAATAAGTTGGCTGTCAAGAAGAATCCATTCCAATATAAGAGGTCCCCCTGCAGGAACAGGTCAGCATTCAGCAGACCTCCCTTCGGTGTTCATACCCCGTTCACAATTCCCCTCTTTTTCATTTTGTCTCTCCGATTTCTGCAAGTTTTATATTGTCGGAGGACAAAGGTAGGCCTCAAAAGCGCTTCTACATCGTGAAACGGAGGCGTTCTGTGCTTATGCAGCCTTGAATGTGAATAGGCGCTTGGCGCATGAGGCCCCTGGCCGTCCGGTTACGGAATATCCCAATTTCGAGTCAGCCGCATTTTTTTATTGACAGCCGCCTGTCGCCCGTTTATTGTAAACGATAACAATTATCATTTTAAAACAATTATTAGAGGATATGTCATGCTTAAAGGCCGATCCCGCCTGGAACAGATGCTTGACAAGTTGAGGGAGCAGCATTTCCGGATTACCCCGCAGCGCATTGAGGTGCTCAGGATCCTTGCGCGGAGCAACGGCCATCCCAGCGTTGAGACGATCTATGAAGAGGTAAAGAGGGTTTTTCCCACCACCAGCCTTGCAACGGTTTACAAGACCGTGACACTTCTCAAGGAACTGAATGAGGTGCTGGAACTGGGTTTTCCGGAGGGAGGCAACCGGTACGACGGGGCCAGGCCCGATCCCCATCCGCACCTCATCTGTACAAAATGCCACAGGATTATTGATCCGGACCTGGAGAGCCTCGAAGGGGTAACAGACGAGCTGGCCGCAGAAACAGGGTTTCAGATCATCAGCCATCGTCTTGACTTTTTTGGAATCTGCCCTGAGTGTCAAGAGAAGAAAAATTAAGGGCGGCATCATTTTTACTTAAACCCTTATGACCCAAGAAAGGAGGTTGTTGTCTATGCCTGAAGAATTCAAGGCGGGGTGCGCACGACCGACCGGCGGCCCCGTAGGCGAACCAGCGGCAACGGATCCGGAAGAAACAGTTAAGAAAGAGAAGGAGGAGAAGAAATCCATGGTGATGATCGGAAGGAAGGCGCCGGATTTTGTGGCGCCGGCATATCTGGAAGGTAAGTTCGTGAATGTGACGCTTTCTGAATACCTGGGCAAGTGGGTGGTTCTCTGCTTTTACCCCGGTGATTTCACCTTTGTCTGAGCCACCGAGATTTCAGCAGTTGCTGAAAAATATCCCGAGTTCCAGAAACTGGGCGCACAGGTCCTTTCCATGAGCATCGACAGCGTGTTCGTACACAAGATGTGGAACGACAATGAGTTGTCCAAGATGGTAAAGGGAGGGGTGCCTTTCCCCATGCTCTCCGACGCAGGCGGCAAGGTGGGGACCGTTTACGGTGTGTATGACGATCAGGCGGGCGTGGAGACGCGGGGACGGTTCATTATCGACCCCGACGGGGTGATCCAGGGGTATGAAATCTTGACGCCTCCGGTGGGAAGGAATGTGGCCGAGTCCCTGAGACAGATTCAGGCCTTCCAGGTGGTGCGCAACAGCAAGGGCGCCGAGGCGACGCCCTCCGGCTGGAAGCCGGGAAAAATGACCTTGAAGCCGGGGCCGGACCTGGTGGGAAAGGTGTGGGAGGTCTGGAAGACGGAGATGGCCTTTGATTAGCGCCCGCGGTCGCTCTTTGTACCCATCCGCATCTGTTCAGGCGGGCCGTCTGGCGCGGGCAGGGATGTGCCTGCGGCCCGCTCCAACAATCCCGCTCAGCCAATGGACCAGGAGGTATGAATGACCAGCAGGCCGAGAAATGGAAAGGAGGTATTATTGTGAAAGACAACGACCGCAATCCCACAACCAACGATGCGGGCATCCCGGTATCCAGCGACGAGTTTTCCCTTACCGTGGGGCCCGATGGGCCGATTCTGCTGCACGACCACTACCTCATGGAGCAGATGGCCGGCTTTAACCGGGAGATGATTCCGGACCGCCAGCCCCACGCCAAGGGCTCGGGGGCCTTCGGATATTTCCAGATGACCCAGGACGTCAGCGCCTACACCAAGGCGGCCGTGTTTCAACCGGGTGCGAAGACCGACGTGCTGGCCCGGTTCTCCACGGTGGCGGGCGAGAGCGGCAGTCCCGACACCTGGCGGGACGTTCGCGGCTTTGCGCTCAAGTTCTACACCACCGAGGGCAATTACGACATGGTAGGGAACAACACCCCGGTGTTCTTCGTCCGTGACCCGATGAAATTTCAGCACTTCATCCATTCGCAGAAGCGCCGTGCGGAAAGCGGCCTGCGCGACAACGACATGCAGTGGGACTTCTGGACCCTGTCTCCTGAGACTGCCCATCAGGTCACCATCCTCATGAGCGATCGCGGGGTCCCCCGAAGCTATCGGCACATGAACGGCTACACGAGCCATACCTACATGTGGGTCAATGCCGAAGGC
>JAWOIH010000221.1:0-6050 GCA_046484725.1 Candidatus Desulfacyla sp.
GCATGACCCCATTCTCTCCGGACAGACTCCTGCCCCGATACATTCAGACCTTTGACGCCTATGTCCCCAGCAGACCGGACCCCGAACTCATGAAGATGTACGGGTGCTCCAGGGTCTTTCGTCTCAACAACAACGAAAACGCCCTCGGCCCCCCGCCCCAAGCCCAGGAGGTCCTGCGGCGGTTTCCCCCGAAAAGGGCCGCCATCTATCCGAGCGGCGACGCCTTTTATCTGCGCCAGGCCCTTGCGCAGCGATTCAACAAGGAGGCGGATCAGTTTCTGGTGGGAAACGGGGCAAACGAGGTCATCTCATTCGTCATCAAGGCCTTTTGCGAACAGGGAGACAATATCGTCACCGCGGACAAGACCTTTGCCGTGTACGAATGGGTGGCCCGCTTTTCCGGACTGGAGGCACGCCTGGTGCCGCTGAGGGATTTCGGTTTTGACGACGCGGCCATGCTGGCCCGCATGGATGAGCGGACCAAGATCCTGTTTCTGTGCAACCCCAACAACCCCACCGGCACCTACTGGGACCAAACCCGGTTTCGCCGCTTTCTGGACCGGGTGGACGGAAGGGCCATCGTGGTGGCGGACGAGGCCTATGCCGAATTTGTAGAGGCCGACGATTACCCGGACGGCATGTCCCTCATGGAGACCTACCCCAATCTGGTGGTCTTTCGCACCTTTTCCAAGATGTACGGCCTGGCCGGGCTTCGGATCGGGTATCTGGCCGGTTCGCCTGCGGTGGTAGACGCCATCCGCCGGACCTGCATCGTCTATTCGGTCAACGCTCTGGCCCAGGAGGCTGCCTTGGCCGCTGTCCGGGCCGACGACCACATCCTGCGCACCCGACAGATGGTCCGGGACGGGAAGGCGTATCTTTACCGAGAACTGAAGGCGCTCGGGCTTCCACTTATCTCCGGGGAGGGAAATTTTCTCATGGTCCGGCTTCCATTCAGTGATACCCTGGCCTACCGAAAACTGATGACCCAGGGGGTGATGGTCCGTACCATGACGACATTCCGTTTCCCCAACTTCATTCGGATCACCATTTCCTCCCCGGAGGCCATGGAGGCGCTGATCACAGCCCTCAGGGGAATGCTGGCGTGAGACTGTCAAGTCGGTAGTGAAATTGGAATCCGGGAATTGGAGTGGAAACTCAATAAGTCTTATTGCGGGCCCAACGCCACGTGTTGGTCCTTTTGGTTTTTTTCAGTATTTTTAGGCGATTCAGGCGATTCTGAGGTCAGATGGTGATGGACGCAATTCACGATAACCCGTATCTGACACGGGTCAGGGGATGGAACGGAGCGGCAGGTGCGGTCCCTGAGGTGGGAACATCTTTACCCAGGGCCGATGCCTGGGCCAAGGTTACCGGCGCTGAGCGATACGCGGCCGATTATTATGGGCCAAACCTCGTCTGGGCCGGGGCCAAGCGGGCCGGGGTCCCCCATGCGCAGGTGAGAGGCATCCATGTGGACGAGGCACGACGAATACCCGGCGTGCTGGCGGTCCTGACTCATGCGGATGTGAAAGGGACGAACCGGCAGGGGGTGGTGAGAAAGGACCAGCCTGTCCTGGTGGACGACAAGGTGCGTCACTGCGGGGATGCGGTTGCCCTGGTCCTGGCCGGGGACCGGGATACGCTGAAAAAGGCATTGGAAAAAGTGGTCCTGGACCTGGAGCCCCTTCCGGCCGTGTTTGACCCGGAAGAGGCCTTGAGACCCGATGCCCCCATCCTCCATGAGGACCATTCCACCGGCAACCTCCTCCTCAAGGCCGATCTCGAGACCGGGGAAGGTCTGAAGGGGTTTTCCCAGTGCGATGTGGAAGTGGAGCATGATTTTCAGACCCCCTGGCAGGAGCACGCCTATCTGGAGACCGAGGTGGGGTGGGCCCGAGTGGAGGAGGACGGGACCCTGATCATCGTGGCCTCCACCCAGACCCCGTTTCGAGACCGTTCCGAGGCGGCCGAGGCCCTGGGTCTTGACATCCAGAAGGCCCGTGTGGTGGCGCCATTTCCAGGCGGCGCCTTTGGCGGCAAGGACGGGATCACGGTTCAGACCCTCCTGGGATTGGCTGCCCTCCACGCAGAAGGCCGTCCGGTCAAGATGTCGTGGGACCGGGAAGAATCGTTCGTGGCCGGAACCAAACGGCATCCGGCCCGTCTCCACTATCGCCTTGGGGCGACAAAAGACGGTATCCTCAAGGTCCTTGAGGTGCGCATGCTGTTTGACACCGGTCCCTACGACCACCTGGGCGGGGTGGTCATGACCCTGGCCCTGGAGCATGCGGGCGGGCCGTATCGCATCCCCAACACCTCCCTGAGCGCCCGGTGCGCCTATACCAACAACCCGATCGGCGGGGCCTTCCGGGCCTTTGGCGTGGCCCAGGCAGCCGGGGCCATGGAACAGATGATGGATCTTCTGGCCCGAAGGCTGGCACTGGACCCGGTGGAGATCCGCCTCAAAAATGTCCTTCACAAAGGGGACAAGACCCCTGTCGGGGTGGTGCTCCAACATTCCATCGGCATGGAGGAGTGCCTGACCGCCCTCGCCAGGCATCCTTTGTATCTCGATCGGGAGAAGTGGAAGGCGAGGGCCGGGACTTTCAAGCGCCGGGGAGTGGGGGCCGCGGCCCTCATGCTGGGCATCGGTTACGGTCCGGTGGTCCCGGACGTGGCCAACGCCAAACTGAGGCTGACCCGGAAGGGGCGGATACGGATCTATTCCGGCGTGGTGGACATGGGCCAGGGAAATGCCGCCACCTGTCTCCAGATCGCCGGAAGCATTCTTTCACAAACCCCCGATACGCTTGAACTGGTCCTCCCCGATACCGAACGAACCCTCCCCTCAGGCTCGGCCGCTGCCAGCCGCACCACCTATACCTTTGGGAATGCGCTTATCGGGGCCTGCCAGGCCCTGAAGCAAAGGCTTCTCGAAAAGGCTGCGGACCTGCTCATGACGGCTTCCGTGGAAGAAGTAGTCATGGAGCCCGGGATGGTGAGACATCTCGCGTCCAGTCGCGAAATCCCCCTTGCCGGTCTGGCCGCTTTTATGGCCGAGTCGGAAAGGACCGTCACCCATCGCTTTCGGGCCCCCACGGCCCCGGACAAGCTTGCGGTTTCGGAAGATGTGCGGATCCACGGCCTGGGACATACGGTCTTTTCCTATGCGGCCCATCTGGCCTGTGTGGAGGTGGATGAACTCACCGGCGGGGTGGATGTGCGCCATTATCTGTCCATCAGCGACTGCGGCAGGGTGATCAACCCCCAGGCGTATGAACAGCAGATCCAGGGGAGTGTGGCCCAGGGGATGGGATATGCAGTGATGGAGGACTTCAAGGTGCGGGACGGCCAGGTGCAGACCCGGGACTTGGCCACTTATATCCTCCCCACGGCCATGGATGTGCCGGATATGGATGTGGTCGCCGTTCAGACTCATGAGACCACCGGCCCTTTTGGGCTCAAGGGGGTGGGAGAGATCGGGACGAGCGGACCTGTCCCGGCCATTGCCAATGCGGTGACGGACGCCGTAGGGGTGCGCCTTTCCTGCTGGCCCCTCACACCCGAGCGGGTGCTGGAGGCGATGGGGCGCCTCTCACCGGAAACGCGGAGCCCGGAACGGGGAACGGGGAGCAAGTCCGGGTTTCATCCGGTTTTATGATAAAAGGCTGACGCATGAACTTTGAACAAGGAAGTCAGCTGTAAAGGTTTTATAATGACCACGATCATCCGATTTGCCCTGAATGGGGAGGAAAAGGAAATAGAGGCGGCACCGGACCGGCGGGTGGTGGACCTTCTGCGGGAGGACCTGGGGCTTACCGGGACCAAGGAGGCGTGCGGCATGGGCGAGTGCGGGGCCTGCACCATTCTGGTGGACGGTGCGGCCCGGCTGTCGTGTCTCATGCTGGCTGTCCAGCTCGAGGGCCGCAACATCACCACCATCGAGGGCCTGGGGACACAGGAGACCCTTCATCCGGTCCAGGAGACCTTTGTGGAGAAGGGGGCCGTGCAGTGCGGCTTCTGTACCCCGGGCATGGTCCTGGCCTCGGTGGATTTTCTGCGAAAACATCCGGCCCCCACGAGGCAGGAGATTCGAAAAGGCCTTGCCGGGAACCTGTGCCGGTGCACCGGATATCAGAAGATCGTGGATGCCGTTGAGGCTGCCGCATCCCATCTTGCGGAAAAAAGGGGCGAGCCATGAGGCCGGTTTTTCTTCCAAAGAATCTGCGCGAGGTGTGGGAGGCATGGGACCGGGAACCCATGGCCTCTGTGTACGCCGGGGGGACGGACCTCCTGGTGAGGCTGCGGGCCGGACTGATGGACCCACCGGCCTTGATCTGCATCGAGCGGGTGAAGGAACTCAAGGGCGTCCGGCACGAGGAAGATGGCGTGTTCATAGGTGCAGGCAACACCCATGCCGAGCTGCTGGACGATAAAACAGTGCAGGCCCATTTCCCGGTGCTGGTCCAGGCACTCCAAGTCCTGGCAGGCCCCCCCATCCGGCACATGGGAACCATCGGTGGGAATGTGGCCAATGCCTCCCCGGCCGGCGATACCCTGCCGCCCCTGTACATCCTTGACGCAGAGGTGGAAATATGGTCCCGGGGTGGCTCCCACACGCTTCCGATTACCCGATTCATCCAGGGACCTGGCAAGGTGCTTCTCAAACCCGGCGAGCTGGTGGGAGGGCTCCGAATCAAAAAGCGATCCGGAAGATGGGTTCACCTCTACGAGAAAGTAGGGCATCGAAAGGCCCAGGCCTGTACTGTGGCCAGCCTGGCCGCTTTACTGAAAACAGACGCGAACGGGGTTGTGGAAGAAGCGCGCCTGGCCTGGGGGAGTGTAGGGCCGACCGTGGCAGTCTGTCCCAAGGCAGAGGAAGCATTAAAGGGAAAGCCTCTTAGTCCAGAGGCGCTTCGAGACGCCATGCCGGCTGTCCAGACCGCCATATCCCCCATAGACGATGTGCGGGCATCTGCCGCTTACCGCCGCCAGGTGGCCGGTTCCCTCCTCTTGCGCCTTTCCCTCCTGGACGAATCCTGAAATGCCCCTTATGGATCAGAACGGGAAAAGAACGGCACACTTTGGCAGCGACACGCGGGAGACGGGACCAGGAGACCGCCCGCTCTTCACCCGATCCTTTATCGCCTTCAACGCCATTACCTTTCTCTCCTTTTGCAATATCGCCATCTTTTTTCAGTTCCACGACTATCTCGGGACCCTTCCCATAGACCCCCGGTGGTCCGGATTTCTGATCGCCGTCTTTTCCCTGGTGGTCCTCGTGGTGCGGCCTTTCATCAGTCCTTTTCTCAATGAAGCCAATTCCCGCAAATGGCTCCTCATCAGCACGGGGGCCGTTATCTTGTCCCTGTTCCTTTATGACCGGGCCCGGACCGTAGAGACCATGACCCTGGTGCGGCTGGCCCATGGGGGAGGGTATGCGGTCATGAACACGGCACTGGTGGCGCTTCTGGTGGGCTATATTCCCCCTGGGAGGAGCGGCCAGGCGTTTGGTCTTTTCTCGATCATCACCCTCCTCCCCTATGCCCTGGTTCCCCCGGTCATTGCCCCGGTCATGGCATGGGCGGGCGGTTTTGGCCGGGTCCTGGACCTTTCGGCACTCTTCATGGCCCTGACCTTTCCCTTGGCCCTCTTTCTAAAGCCTGCGGTTGCAGAAAAGGCCGGACCAGAGAGATCCGGACCATGGGCCCGGGCCATGTTGGAAAACCTTCGGGATCCCCGTATCCTCCTTTTGCTCTTCATCTCCCTGATTGTGTGGACCACGTTTGCACCTGTGTTCTTTTTCCTCGAGTCCTATGGAGATAGCCTTGGTATCCCGAATGCGGGGTGGTTTTTCACCCTCTCCACCTTTGCCGAGATCGGGGTTCGGGTCGTGGCCGGAAAGGCCTTTGACCGGTATGATAAGCAAAGGGTGCTGGTTGGGGCAGTGGCATGGCTGGGAGTGGGTTTTCTCTTCCTGGGAAGCGTATCCTCCATGACCGGCCTTCTGGTCGTCGGCGTTTTCCTCGGCCTGGGCTGGGGAGTGG
>JAWOIH010000262.1:0-9815 GCA_046484725.1 Candidatus Desulfacyla sp.
CACTACCATCCGTTCACCGTCGCTGACAAGGCCCATGGCCACTCCGGCAACCGGCGCCTTGATGGGAACGCCCGCATCCATGAGTGAGAGGCAGCCGCCGCACACGCTGGCCATTGAGGACGAGCCGTTGGATTCGAGGATTTCCGAAACCACCCGGATACAGTATTGAAAATCTTCCTTTTCCGGCAGGATGGGAAGAAGTCCGCGTCTGGCCAGGGCGCCGTGGCCGATCTCCCTGCGACCCGGACCGCCCAGCCGCTTGGCCTCGCCCACACTGTAAGGCGGAAAATTATAGTGAAAGATAAATGAGCTGAAATAATCGCCGTAGATCGATTCAATCCGCTGTTCATCCCGTTCGGTTCCCAGCGTGGTCAGGACCATGGCCTGGGTTTCACCCCGAGTAAACAGGGCAGATCCGTGAATGCGCGGCAGGAGCCCCACCACGCAGTCGATCGGCCTCACCTGGTTGAACGGCCGTCCGTCGATGCGTTTTCCCTCAGACAGCATCATCTCGCGCACCATGGTCTTTTCGAGGGAATGCACGCCTTCCTTGATCTCTGATTTCCTTCCTTCATACTCGGCGGAGAGGAGCTCAACGGTTTGGATCTCAGCCTCACTTCGTTTCCGTTGCCGTTCCATCTTGTCTGCCGTGGCAATCACTTCCTTCAACAGAGGGGCGGCGATTTCCCTGATCCTGGCCTCGAAGGCTGCGTCCGTCTCGGGCGGGGGAATCACCCGTTTGGCTTTGCCGACCTTGGCCTTCAGTTGCTCCTGCATATCCAGCATCGGCTGAATGGCCTCATGACCGTAGAAGATTGCCTCGATCATGTCAGCCTCAGAAACAAATTTGGCTCCTGCCTCAACCATGACAACGCCGTCCCGGTTCCCTGCCACGATCAGATTGATATCGCTCTCAGCCTGCTGGCTGATCGTGGGATTGGTGATGAACCGGCCGTCGATCCTGCCTACCCTGACCCCGGCGATCGGCCCGGAAAAAGGGATATCCGAAATCTCAAGTGCGGCTGAAGCCCCTAACATGGCCAGCATATCCGATTCATTTTCCTTGTCCGTGGAGAGTACCGTTGCAATGACCTGGGTCTCGAAATGGTAGTTTTTGGGAAACAGGGGCCTGAGCGGCCTGTCTATCAATCGAGACGTGAGCGTCTCCCTTTCACTCGGCCTTCCCATGTCCCTTCGGAAAAAATTGCCCGGAATATTGCCTCCGGCATAGGACATTTCCTGATATTCAACGGTCAAGGGGAGAAAATCGATCCCTTCACGGACCTCGTCTGTGGAAACCGCCGTCACCAGGACCACGGTCTCCCCGTAGGTCACCACCACAGAGCCGCTCGCCTGCTTTGCGACCCGACCCGTCTCCACATTCAGCGGCTGACCATTTATCTCAATAGAACTGCTCGTTATCATAGTCTTCTCTATCCTTTCACTATATTGGACCTATTTTCAGCATTACATCCTACTTTCGAATACCGAGTTCTCCGATCAGACTCCGGTATTTCTCCGCATCTTTCCTTTTCAGGTAGTTGAGGAGCCTTCTCCTCTGGCCGACCAGTTTCAACAGGCCCCTTCGTGAATGGTGATCCTTCTTGTGGACCTTGAAATGATCGGTAAGGTATTGAATACGACTGGTAAGCAAGGCGATCTGGACCTCGGTTGAACCGGTATCCTTTTCATGGACCTTAAACCGCTCAATAACTTCCTTTTTTGCTCCGGCTGACAAAACCACTTTTCGTACCTCCTCTGTGTTATGTGATATGGATTACGACCTCTTTTTCTATGGCGCAGCGAACTGCCCCCTGCCCCTTGCCGTCTCCGCTATGACGAAAACACCCTCTCTATGTCGATCCTGCCGTGGCCGCCGCCATCCCCGAGCGTGACCTGCAGAATTGCGACAAGCTCTCCGCCGCTGACAAGTTTGATCCGTCCCTCATGAAGATCCGGGCTGACGTCGCTCTTTGGGTCGAACCCTGACGTCAGTTCTTCCCAGGCCGGTCGGCAACCCTGCCGAACCTTTTCAGCCGTCTTTGCGCTGACAACAATCTCCCCCATATGGGGGATCGCATCCCGCAGGGGAAGGATCCTCTCTGACAGGGACGGACCCTGGACCCCGCTGCCGATTTCCGCCGAGGAAAGGGCCTCCCCGACATGGAAGGGACCGCTCTTGATCCTGCGCAGTGATCGAAGGTGTCCACACGTGCCCAGGGCCTTTCCCAGGTCTGAGGCGAGGCGCCGCACATAGGTCCCGCTGGAACACCGGATGCGCACTGTGATCTCCGGGAGCGCCATGGACAGGATCTCAAAGGAATGGACGGTAATCTCTCTCGCCTCGAGTTCCACGGCCTGTCCCTTCCTCGCCAGCTGGTAGGCCCGTTTCCCCTGGAATCTGACTGCCGAATAGGCCGGCGGCACCTGGCGAAGCTTCCCTACGAACTGCTTCGCTTTTTCCTGAACATGTTCCAAACTCATGTCAGGCACGGCAGCGGTATTCACCACCGCCCCGGTAAGGTCCAGGGTGTCTGTTTCAACGCCCAGCTCAAGGGTTGCCGAATACACCTTTTCACCCGGCATAATGAACTGAGAGAGCTTGGTCCCCTGACCCACAAGGACGATGAGCAGCCCGGTGGCAAAGGGATCCAGGGTCCCGGCGTGTCCGACCTTTACCCGGTTTGGGCCCTTGAAGGCGAACCGGGTTTTCTTGACGACGCCATGGGAGGTTTCACCCACGCATTTATCGATCAAGAGTATCCCGTCAGTCGCAGGTCCCATCCAAAAACCGTTCGGCCTCTTTCAGAAAATCCGCCAGTGCAGCCGTCACAGGGCCGTGATAGGTGAATCCGGCAGCCCTGGCGTGCCCCCCGCCTTCGAACCGGGACGCCAGCCGGGCTGTATTGACGCAGGTGTTGGAACGAAGACTGAACTTGCACGCGTTGGCGCCGGTTTCACGGATCAGGACCCCCAGTTCAACCCCTCTGATGAAACGGGGATAATCCACAAATTGCTCGCTGTCCGCTTCATGGGCTCCGGCCTCTTCGAACATCTTGCGCGTCAGGGTCATGATGGCAATCTGTCCCTGATGGGCCAAATGGATAGTATCAAGGGCTGTTTTCAGCAGCCGAAGCCGAGGCATGCTGTGGTTGTCCATCACCCTTCGGGATATCTCCCAGGGGTCCGCACCCCGTTCCACCAGGTCGGCAGCCACTCTAAAGGCCCTGGCCGTGGTGTTGGCATATCTGAAAGAACCGGTATCCGCCTGTATGGCCGTAAAGAGATTCCCGGCCACATCGGGGCCTATGGGAAAGTTTGCAGCCTGAATCACCCCGAATACCAGTTCGCCGGTAGACGAACTCTCCGGTTCAATCAGGTTCAAGGTCCCGAAGTGATCGTTGGTTTCGTGGTGGTCGATATTGATCAGTGGCAGATGATCCTTCAATTGATCGGCAAGGTTTCCCAATCGCTCCTTTTCTGCACAATCCAGAACCACCGCGACATCAAAAGCCGTGCCGGGGTCCACTCGGGTGACGACCTGCCCAGCTCCCTCCAGAAAACTGAGAGGGGGGCGAAGCGGCTCCTGGGACAGGAGCGTCGCCTCCTTCCCTGCATCGGAAAGGCTCTTCCCGAGGGCCAGCATGGAACCGATCCCATCCGCATCCGGATCCTTGTGGGTCATGAGGAGAAAACGATGCGCGTCAGTCAACACGGCCGCTATCGTATCGAGAGACGTCATGACGGGCCTTTTTCAGAAGCACCTATTTCCTCGAATACCCGTTCCATATGGCTTCCCGCTTCCAGGGACGCATCGTGAACAAACAAAATTTCCGGCACGTAACGGAGTTCCATCCGGGTCCCGATCTGTTTCTTGATAAAGCCCCTGGCACTGTTCAGGCCTGCCAGGGCCTTTTCTACCTGTCCCTCCCCGCCCAGGACGCTGTAAAAAACCTTCGCCTGCTTCAGGTCGTTGCTGAGCCGGATTCCGGTCAGGGTGACGCCTTGGACCCTTGGGTCTTCGACCTTGTCCAACAGGAGAAATGCCATCTCCCTCAGGATCAGGTCTCCTACCCTCGTGGCCCGTTTCCCTGCCGCCATTCCTGTTTCCTCAATTCCTGACGCGGCCTAACCGCCGCAACCGATCCCGCCAAGGGACTCACGCAAAGCCGCGAAGGGGGTTCGCTGTTTCTGGTGACAGCATTCTAGGGAATAAGGCACGAAATTCCTCAATCCCTGAATTCCTGAAGCCCTCAATCTCTGAATTGCTCCATATTCCATGGGCATCACAGATTGATAATGTCCATTTCCGTATTCACGATCTGAGCGAGGCAGAGGGCGTCGAGGAAATCGAGTATATGATTCAAGGAGGCGTCAATATGACGCCGATCATTCCCTACGGCACTGATCCCCAACTCGATTTTTTGCCATTTATCGTTGGATCCGACTTCTGCAATGGAGACATTGAACCTGGCCTTTACCTTGTCCACCATGCTCCTGACCACCTTGCGCTTTCCCTTCAGAGAGCGGTTGTCAAAGAGCATGAATTCTATCTTGAGGGTCCCCACCACCATATACTAAAGCTCTGCGGCCACCTCTTTGACCTCATAGACCTCAAAAATATCAGAGGGCTTGATGTCGCTGAAGTTTTCCAGACCGATGCCGCATTCATAACCGCTCTGGACCTCCTTGACATCTTCCTTGAATCGTCTGAGGGAGGCGAGTCTGCCGTCAAAGATCACCACATCGTCACGCAACAGCCGCACATTTGCATTCCTGTCCACATGTCCGTCCGTAACCTGGCATCCGGCGACCGCGCCCACTTTCGGCACGCGGAATATCTCCCTCACCTCTGCCCGGCCGATGACATGCTCCTCCAGGACCGGGGCCAGCAGACCGGCCATGGCGAGACGGATATCGTTGATGGCATTGTAGATTACGTCGTAATACCGGATATCGACATCCTCCCTGTCCGCAACTTCAACCACGCGCGGATTGCCTCTCACATTGAATCCGATAATAATCGCCCCCGATGCGGCAGCCAGCATGACATCCGATTCCGTAATGGCGCCCGTCCCTGAATGAATTATATTCAGCTTGACCGCTGGTGTGCTCTGCTTGACGAGTGATTCGGAAAGCGCCTCTGCAGACCCCTGGACATCGGCCTTTAAGATGATGTTGAGTTCCTTTATATCCCCCTTGTTGATCCTGTCGAAAAGGTCGTCGAGGCTGACCGGTCCGCGCCTGGCCATCTCCTGCTTCTGGGGCCGGGTCTTTCGGTGTTCAATGATCTGTTTGGCGGTCTTTTCGTCTTTTACCACAATAAATTCATCTCCTGCCATGGGTACGCCTGAAATGCCGTACAACTTGACAGGAACGGACGGACCGGCAATTTTCATTTTCCGTGCCCGATGATCCAGCATGGCCCTGACGCGGCCAAAATAATCCCCGCAGACAAACTGATCGCCCTGCCGGAGCGACCCGTTCTTGATGAGGACCGTGGCCTCGGGGCCGCGACTCTTATCCAATTCCGCTTCGATCACCGTGCCCCTCGCGTCTCTGTTGGGGTTGCCCCTCAACTCGAGCATCTCAGACTGCAAGAGGATCAGGCCCAACAAATCGTCGATGCCCTGGCCCGTCTTGGCGGAAATAAAGGCCCACAGGGTTTCGCCGCCCCATTCTTCAGGCGCGAGATCCAGTTCTGCCAGTTCCCTTTTTACCTTGTCGGGCTCAGCGTCCGGCTTATCCATCTTGTTGACGGCGACAACGATGGGAATGCCGGCCGCCCGTGCGTGATTGATCGCCTCCTTGGTCTGCGGCATGGCCCCGTCGTCCGCAGCCACCACCAGCACGATGATATCGGTGACCTTTGCCCCCCTCGCCCGCATAGCCGTAAAGGCCTCATGCCCCGGGGTATCCAGAAAAACGATATCGCCCCCGTCGGTCTTCACGTAATAGGCCCCGATATGCTGGGTAATGCCCCCGGACTCCCCGCCGATGATATTTGATTTACGGATATAATCGAGAAGCGAGGTCTTACCGTGATCCACATGCCCCATGATGGTCACCACAGGGGGTCGTGGAACCAGGTCCTCAGGCCGATCCACCACATCTTCAAAGAGGCTCTTTTCCTCGAATGTGTCCAATTCCAATTCAAAGCCCAATTCCTCTGCAACAACCGACGCGGTCTCAAAATCTATCGGTTGATTGACATTGACCATGGCGCCCAGTTTGATGAGCCGCTTCATCAGTTCAGTGGCCTTTGTCCCCATGGCCTTGGCCAGCTCGGTAACCGTCACCGTCTCCTGGACCCCGATCTTTCGCTTGATGGCCTTGGGAACCGTAATCTCGGTATGCCTCAGTTTCCGGACCACCTCTTTTCCCTTTTTGCCGGTCTTCGCCCCCTTGGGCCTTCGGGGCTTGCCATTGTAGAGATCGGCCCGCTCATAGACTTCCTTCTTTCGTCGCCGGAATGTGCCCCGGTCAGGCGCCTCTTCGACCGTCAGCACCTTTTTTTCCTTCTTCTTTTTAAAAGCCTTCCCCTTTTTCGGTTTTTCTTCCTTTTCCTCAAAGGCCGCCGGGGGGGCCTTCGGCGCTGTTGGTTCAGGGGTTACGGCCGCGGCCTTCTCTTCAACCTGCTTGGCCAGAATGTCCTTCAGGGGTCCTTCTTCCGGCCGCATGATAATCTTGGCCGGCCGTTCAACCTTTCTCTTTTTCCCCTTTTTAGGCCTGGGTTTGCCCTGCTTATCAGCCGTGACGACCTCTTCTTCCGTGGCGGCCGGTTCCGCCTCCTCGGGTTCAGGTTCGACCCGGGGGGGTTCTTCAGCGACCGGTATCTTTATCTCTTCCGCCGGCGCCGCAGGAGCGGGGGTGGGCTCCTTGGGTTCAACTTCCGCCTCGGCCGCCGCCTCAACAGGGAGTCTTTCTACAATTTCCTGGAACGCTTCCGGTTCAGGTTCCTCTTCTGCCGTGACTTCGGGGGGAGCCTGCTCGACAACGACAACCTTTTTGCGCCTGCGAATCACCGTCGGTTTGATCCGCTTTTCTACAACCACCTCCGACACGGCGCCGCCCGCAATGATCTCTCTTGCCTTGACAATCAAGGGTTCGTCAAGCGTACTCATGTAGTTCTTGACGTCCAGCCCTCCGGCAATGAGTTTGTCCACCAAACTCTTGCTGTCCATGTCGAGTTCTCTTGCTAATTCATAAACCCTGACTTTAGCCATCGATTCCCCCAAAGCAATTCATTATGGTTCGCACACCGCCCTCATTTTTCCATTCAGTGCTTCCCGCACGGTTGAACACGAAAAAATCGGGATGAACCGCAACAACGTCCCCCGTCCTGAACGCCCTCTTCAGTCGCTTGTTCGTCTTGAGGGACTTCACGCAGGATTCACCCGGACAGACATAAGCGCCGCGGCCTGCGCCTTTCCCTCCCGCATCCCGAATAACCCACCCATCGGCATTCAGGATGAGTCTAACCAGATCTTTCTTATCCCGTTTGGTATTGCAGGATATGCATGTTCTTATCGGTATGTGCCCTTTTCCTCTACTCATCCGCACTTTTCAATGTTTCGGGTTCCCGATCGTCGTCCTCGGGGACGTCCTCCACCTGAGAGGTTTCCGGCGCCTCGATTCCAGATGCCGCGTTTAGTTTTTCGTGGTCGGATGTCTCCTGCGTCTCTGTTTGAGAATCCGGATCGGACAAGGAGGGTGGCGATTCCGGAGATGCTTCGGCTTTCTCCTCTATCGCTCCGTCCGGTCCTTTGTCTGCCGCTTTCTGCATCTCCGTGTCAGGCGTCTCTGCACCCTGCCGCTCGCTGACGTACCGGATAGCCTCGTCAATGAGAGTCTCCGCCTTGGCCTCTGTCATCCCTTTGACGGCGAGAAGGTCCTCGACCGAGGCGCCGGCCACATCTCCCACTGATTTGAAGTCCGCCTCATAGAGATCGGTCGCCCGCTTTTCCCCGATCCCCTCCAGGTCCAGGAGCGACCGGTATCCGTCCTTGAGCGCCGTATTATAATTGGTTTCTCCCACAACATCCAGCCTCCACCCTGTCAGTCGGGAGGCCAGGCGCACATTCTGCCCCCGTTTTCCAATGGCCAGGGACAACTGGTCATCCGGGACCACCACCTCCATACTGCGGTTGTCCTCATCCACAATAACCCGCGTGATATCGGCCGGGGCCAGGGCGTTGCATATGAATTTCGCCGCATCCGGGTCCCAGGTGACGATGTCGATCTTCTCACCGCGCAGCTCCTGGACCACAGCCTGGACCCGTCTTCCCTTCATGCCCACGCACGCCCCCACAGGATCCACATCCGAATCCTTGGATGCCACCGCAATCTTGGCCCTGCTTCCCGGTTCCCGCGCCACCTGTACAATTTGAACAATACCCTCGGAAATTTCAGGGACCTCGTTTTCAAAGAGGCTCGCCAAAAAATTGGGATGGGTCCTGGAAAGAATAATCTGCGGTCCTCGACTGAACTGCTTCACCTCCAGAATAAAGGCCCTGATTCGATCTCCCTGTCTGTAGGACTCCCTCGGGATCTGCTCCTTCTGCGGGAGTTCGGCCTCTGCCCGCCCCACATTGACAATGATGGCTCCCCTGTCGAATCGCTGCACAATCCCATTGAGGATCTCGCCGCGGCGATCTTTGAAATCATCATAGACCATATCCCTCTCTGCCTCTTTCAACCTCTGCATGATGACCTGCTTGGCAGACTGGGCGGCAATTCGACCAAAGGCGTCGGTATCCATCTTGATTCCGAGGCTGTCTCCCAATTCGGATTCGGGGTCCACGTCCTGGGCTTCCTTGAAGGATATCTGAAGGTGTTCGTTTGTCACCTCTTCAACCACTTCCTTGAATTCGAAGGCCTCAATCTCCCCGAGTTCCTCATTGTAATTGACCTCCAGATCGTAATCGGGGCCGAATTTCTTGCGGGCCGCCACCTTCACCGCCTCCTCGAGCGCCCCGATCAACACATCCTGCTCAACGCCCTTTTCACGACTTACTTGATCAATAACCCTCTTCAAATCCGAAATCATACCGTTCGCTCCATCCGCACACTGAATTCTTTAAGGCCTTTGAAAGGCGGTCCATGCCGCTTTCTCCATTGAATCACGGTCTGTTCAACCCGGGCAGGATCGAGGCCCTCAGGATCGACAGAAACAGGTCGAGAGGGGAGGACGGATTCAACGCCCTCATTTCAATCCCCAAAATCATAGATCAGATTGGCCTTTTCCACGTCCCCATAGGGAAGCAGAAACCGATCTTCGTTTGCAGTCACGCACAGCACGCCGTCTTTAAAGGACTCCAGTTTTCCTTTAAAATTGCGGCGGCCGTCAACGGGGGCCGCCATCCGGATGTTGACATCCTTTCCGACGGCATGGGCAAAATCTTTTTCCTTCTTAAGAGGCCTGTTGAGGCCCGGTGAGGAGACCTCCAGGACATACGGCTGTTGAAAAAGATCCTTGACCTCAATCAGATCCTCGATCTCTCTGCTCACCCGGACGCAGTCATCCAGGGTAATCCCTCCATCCCTGTCCGCATAGATTCTGAGGACCCATCTTCCGCCTTCTGAAAGATACTCAACGTCGACAAGCTCGATTTCCATCGCATCCAGAATCGGTTCTATGAGAAGGCTTACCTCTCTGACCGCCTGCGTATACATGGCCATACCATCCTAAATAATATAGGCGCAAGGCGCAAGGCTCAAGGCGTGAGGCGTGAGGCACGGCCTCAAAAAAAATCAGCCCCGCAAGGCAGGGCTGATTTTACTTAGGAGGAAAGAGTAATTGAGTCTTACTATTT
>JAWOIH010000311.1:0-12506 GCA_046484725.1 Candidatus Desulfacyla sp.
ATCTTGAATAGAGAATAATACTCTTTTTGTACCACGCAAGATTCAAGACTCTTTAATATAACATATTTTAATTATTGGAAATTTAGTTCAGAACCAATTTTTAATTCACTATCCAAGATGTGACCCCATAGTCCATGTTAAGCTCAACGTTCAGCACGAACGTCCCCTATCCCCACGACAGGTTTCCTGCCAAACTTGCATTGAACGTGATGCCTTCAATACACAAAGCAAGATTTGATTCCGCAGCAGCCAATTCATTTGAAATCGAACAATGCACAGATTTAGATGAGGACTCAATGGCTGCAGCGGCCTAAAAGAATTCCCCTTCCCACAGCCTCCCGGCAAACTCCCTTGCAGGAATAATTTCGATACCATCGTCCGTCATTCTCGATCTGTCTTCGCAGCAAACGATGATCCTTCGTTTTACAGCGGGGTGATCAACCTTCAGGCTTCGGAGACCTTTGAGGTGTTCAGCTGACACTTTTCGGACGGCCTTTGATTCCATGGCAAGTTCCATGTCGTTGATGATAAAATCGACTTCGCTACCGCCCGCAAGCCGCCAATAATAAAGCTCTGCAAACGCCTCCTGGTATGCGTTATAGGCGGTCAGTTCGTGGAAACACCAGTTTTCAAATGCCTTGCCGAATAATTCAGACCCTTGTTCAATGTACCGCCGCTTTGCCAGAAAATTCACAACACCTACATCCGAGAAATAGAATTTTGATGAGGCCGCAACGCGCCTTTTCGGGCGTTTTCGATAACTGGGCAGCCACTTGCCCAGCAGGGTGTCTTCCAGAATCTGAAAGTACTCTTTGATCGTTTGACTGGAAACACCGCAATCTCGAGCAATGGTTGAAAAGTTGATCGTCTCTGTGTCTGAAAGCGCAGCCACATTCAGGAAACTTGAAAAAACAGGTAAATTACGCACCAGTCCCTCGGCTGCCACTTCTTCTTTCAGATAATTGGCAACATACGCATTCAGTAATCGATGCGGTTGGTTGCCAAGATAGATGGTAGGTAGATAGCCGTGGTTGAGAAGCCTGTTCAGATCGAAGTCAGGAGCCAGCTCTACAGCGCTGAAGCCAAACAACTCGTAACGTATGGCCCTCCCCCCAAGGAGGTTGGCGTGACCCCGTCCAACTTTCCTGGCGCTTGATCCGCAAAGGGCGAAATGTACATGACGGTTTTCATACAGCCAATGGACCTCATCGAGCAGGGGAGGCAGTTTCTGGACTTCATCAATGACGACAAATGGCATCGGTGCGTTAAGGGGCATTTCCTGACGGAGAAATTCAGGATTGTTGAGATAGCGGCGAAACACCTCAGCCTTCAACAGATCGATCCAGACCGCATCAGGGTACGCAGCCTTCAGAAGTGTTGATTTTCCTGTCTGACGCGGCCCCCATAAGAAGAATGTTTCCTCACCTGCAGGCAGCAAATTCAATTTTCGTTTGATCATTTTGGGTCCCTCAAAAATAAACCTTCACTTGAAATTATCATGATATTTTCAAATGTCAATGAATTTTCTAGGAGATGCCGCTTCCCCTGCTGATTCTTATTAACAATCGTCCTGTTAGTCAATCGCGTTCCGTTTGTTCCAACCGTTACTAATGTCGTTAATCTGTATTAAGGCTATGTTATGAGTAAGGATAAAGACTATCTGACCATACCCGAGGCCGCAGAGGTCTGTTCCGTGAGTCGGACCACCATGTGGCGGTGGGTCAAGGATGGGTCTGTGAAATCATCCGCGACCCTGAGCGGAAGTGGGGGAGGGAAGTGGGATCACGGATCTTACCCCCGCCCGGCGCCACCTACCACTTCCGAGTGGTGGCACAGAATGTGTGGGGCGCAATACATGATTCGGGGAATAGAAAAATGAAATGCCCTTGATTTTGCACACGTTTGAGAATATGGTTTCCCATCGGAAATCATGGAGGAAAATGACTCATATGGAAAAGATCGGTTTTGACAACGAAACGTACATAAGGGAACAGACAGGGGAAATTCTTGAGCGAGTTGAAAGGTTTGACAACAAATTATACCTTGAGTTCGGGGGCAAGCTCCTCTTCGATTTCCATGCGGCCCGCGTGCTGCCCGGATACGATCCCAACGTGAAGATGAGGCTCCTCCAGGCGCTCAAGGACAAGGCGGATATACTGCTTTGCATCTATGCGGGAGATATTGAACGGAAGAAGATTCGGGCCGATTTCGGCATCACCTACGATTCCGACGCCCTGAAGCTGATCGATGATCTGAGGCTGTGGGACATCAATGTGCTTGGCGTTGTCATCACACGATTTGAGAATCAGCCGGCGGCGACGGCCTTCAAGAATATGCTGGAAAGGCGGAATATTAAGGTATACACCCATCGGTACACCAAAGGATATCCGACCGACCTCGATCTGATTGTGAGCGATGAGGGCTATGGCGCCAATGAATACATCGAGACCGATAAACCCCTTGTTATCGTTACCGGTCCGGGTCCCGGAAGCGGCAAGCTGGCAACGTGCCTGTCCCAATTGTACCATGACTACCTGAGGGGAATGAAGGCGGGCTATGCGAAGTTTGAGACCTTTCCCATCTGGAACATGCCGCTCAAACACCCCGTCAACGTGGCATATGAAGCCGCAACCGCGGATATCAAAGATTTCAACCTCATCGATCCGTTCCATCTTGAGGCCTACGATGTGAAGGCCGTCAACTATAATCGCGATACAGAGGCCTTTCCCGTTCTCAAGAGGATACTGGAAAAGATTACCGGGGGCGAGTCGTTCTACCGATCCCCGACGGATATGGGGGTCAATCGCTGTGGCTTTGCAATCATCGATGATGACGTTACACAGGAGGCCTCGAAACAGGAGATAATCAGACGGTATTTTCGGTACCGGTGTGAATATGCCATGGGCTTTACCGACAGGGATACGGTGCAGCGGGTGGAGCTTTTTATCAAGAATTTCGACCTGGAACCGGAATACAGGAACGTCGTGGAACCGGCGCGCCGGGCCGCCGACGGCGCCCGGGAGAAAGACAAGGGGAATGAAGGCATATATTGCGGCGCAGCCATCGCGTTGAAAGAAGGGACCCTCATCACGGGTGAGAATTCCCCGCTGATGCATGCGGCATCCAGCCTTGTTCTCCATGCGATCAAACACCTGGCGGGCATTCCCCCCAAGATAAAGCTGCTTCCCGCCTATATAACGGATTCCATCAGTAATCTTAAAACGGAAATGCTGCACGAAAAGACCATCAGTATGGATCTCGAGGAGACGCTCATCGCCCTGAGTGTGAGTGCCGCGACAAACTCGGCCGCGCAACTGGCGATGGAGAAATTGAAAGAGCTTCACGGTTGTGAGGTTCACATGACGCATATCCCGACCCCCGGGGATCAAGCAGGCCTGAGACGTCTCGGCGTTAATCTCACCAGCGATCCACGCTTCCCGACAAAGAATCTTTTCATTTCGTGAAAGAGCGCGTTATTGTGAATGGCAGGGGTGTTCGAGGGGCGGAACGGAAATGGGACGTCGTACGCCTTTATGGGTTTTTTTGGGCTTTTTTGATAGCGGATCACTGGCAAACGATGGCTTGTGGGGCAGGGGGGAGGCCCAGTCTTGAGGCCGGGCGCCGTTGAGCATGCCTCTCAACAATCTCACATGTGGCGCAGGGACGCCTTTTGGATCATCTGGGCGAACCCGGCGCCCAATGAAAACAGGGAGCCGATAGACAGATTCCGGTCTGCTGTCTCGTCGAAGAAGACATTGAGGCTGGATGCCATACCGTCTTCCGGGGACCAGTAGCAGATCATTCCGGGGACCTTGGGGAGGAAGTGAAGCACCACCGAGACATCCGATCGGAATTGACGTTCCACCTCCTTTCCGTCAAAGACGTGTACGATGTCGTCGAAGAGTTCAGTGGAACTGTCCGCCATCCGCTTCATGGGTTCCTCACACCGTTTCTGAAAGAGGGGATACTGGGCGCGTCCCCCCTTCAACTCCCGGAAAGACACCCAGTTGCCCGTTGGAGGGATACCCTCGCCGCGGATCACGTAGTCGAGAAACGGGGCCGCCACCCATGGATTGATATGGATCTGGGAGTACAGGTTTCCGTCCGTATCCACTGAAAAATCTTTCCCCAGCACCTTGACCGTCAACCTGCCGTTGGAGAACCGGCCATTGATCCGCTCGGCCACGGAGGCGAGATCAATCCGCGCAACCTTCTTTTTCAGGTCCTCGAGGGCCTCCTGCCGATTTTCATTGACGTCGTGACGGTCCTGGGCCTCCCCGGTGACGCGTTCAACGACATTCGGCTCCAGCCTGGGGCACTCATCCAGACGTCTCCACCCCCGGGAGACCGCGCCGGCAAACGCCAGACAGGTTTTTTCGCCGCACTCCCGGCAGTTGGATTTATCGAGCAGTTTGAGGATTTCCATAGGATTATTCAAGGCGGCCATTTTTCTGCGCTCCTTTTCGGATCCATTCGGGCATCGATTTCATGCTATGTCCCATGTAGAGCGAATCCTGATAATGACCGTGCCCGCCGGCGGAAACAAGGGGCACGCCCATGCAAACTTGTGTTTCTTCGTCTTTTTGCTTATCATACGACAAAACGCATGCCGGGACAACCCGGAATAGACGCAACGGGAGCGTTCTGTCGCGTCACTCCCCAGCGGACGGGTTCAGCGGGGAAGCGGTATTGCAGGACCCATCGGGCGTAATCCAAAGATCGCCAAGAACGCATCCATGCATGGGCCCCCTCGGCCCTTATTATGAGGATCGATAAGGAGTTGAATAATGTCATCCATTGAAACCATTTCGTTGATCGGCACCGGGGCCATGGGCTCTTTTTATGCCAGCAGGCTCTTTGATATGGACCGGAACTGCATATCCTTAATAGCAGATGGGGAACGCTATGAACGTCTCAGGGAAAAGGGGTTTTACGTCAATAACAGGCAGTATATCTTGCCGGTGATTCGACCGAATGATGCGGCCCCTTCTTCGGATCTGGTCATCGTAGCCGTAAAACATCATCATCTGCCAACGGCTATTCGTGACATAGAAAACAGGATTGGCGAGAGGACCACCCTGATGTCGGTGATGAATGGCATCGGCAGTGAAGAGGCGCTCGGCGCCGTTTACGGGATGGAGAAGGTGTTATATGCCGTTGCCGTTGGTATCGATGCCCTCAGGGAGGACAATCGCCTGACCTATACGACCCAAGGGAGGCTGTTCTTTGGCGAGGCAAAGAACCCTGTGATCTCAGAGCGGGTCAAGGATGTGCAGTCCCTGTTGGATAGGGCCGGTATCGCCTACGAGACGCCCGTGGATATGATCCGGGTCCTCTGGTGGAAGTTCATGATCAACGTGGGGATAAATCAGGCCTCAGCCGTCCTTCGCGCACCCTATTCCGCGTTCCAGACATCGCAGGAGGCAAGAGAACTCATGGAATCGGCCATGCGGGAGGTCATGGCCATTGCCGGGGAGGCAAGGGTGGATCTGTCTGAAAAGGATATCGAAAACTGGTATTCGGTCCTATCCGGTCTTTCGCCCGAGGGGAAGACCTCCATGCTCCAGGATGTGGAGGCCGGCAGGAAGACCGAGGTAGAGATGCTGGCGGGCAAGGTGATTGAACTGGGAACGAGATACCATATCCCAACGCCGGTAAATAAACAGATCTTTAAGACCCTAAAAGAGATAGAGGGTGAAAATCCTCAATAGCGCCTTTCAGGAGGGCCGCTGTGCGATGCTTTCGAGGGCCTCCCGTGCCGCTTCCCGGGTTTCAGCGTTGTAGGGGCCTGAAAGAACCGTTTCCAGGTCCCGGATGATGTTCCGGTCTCCGGCCTCCCCAAGAATGTACACCACATCTCCTTGAGCCTGTTGATCCAGGGCGGGAAACCGTTCCCAGAGCGGGCCTACGCATTGGGCGGCCAGGGGCCGGTCCTGTTCGATGATCTCCTCCATGGCCACCATGGCCCCCAGACGGACAGACCATTTTTCGTGAGTGATCAGATCGTAAAAGGCGGGAAAGATCGTCCCCTGCGCCATCATCATCCGGGCCAGCATCGACGCCTTTCCTTCCTGCAGCAGATTTTCCATGGAGGCCGCGCTGAGCAACGACGGGTCCTGGTTCAGCACAACATCCAGGATCTCATTCACGGACGTCTGGCCTGTCCATTGCATGCGATCGTCAAAAACAAGGGTCGGCGCCGATTGAATGTTCAGCGCCTGGGCCATTTCCGGGAAGAGAAGCCCATCAACAACCGTCAGCCTGACCCACGCATTCGCTATGGCCAGAGGGTTCAGATCCCGGACGGTTCTGGGGCAAAAGGGACATTGGGGCGCAATGAAAAGCTTTAACAGACAAGGCGCGTTCAATGTGTCGAGCCGGGAGATGATTTCCCGGGAAATCGAAGGGATGGCCTCCCCCAACAGAGAAAGGGTTTCCAAAAAAGGCGGGAGCTCCGGCCCTTCGGGCAGGGCATGATACACCAGCCGGTCATTCAAGAGAATCGCCGGGGGCTGTTTTGCATCGTCTCCCTTCCGGTAGAGCACATGAACACCCGGCGCCAGGCGCGTCATCTGTTCGCAGAAGCCCCTGAACAGGGCGGTTCGATCATCATTTGAAACAAGGCATTGAATGGAAATTTCCTGGGCAAGTCCCTCATGCCAGTCTGAAATGCGTCTTTCTTCATCGGCGGTCATGGCTCAGCCGGTCCTCCCTATCCTAAAAGATCTCATCCAAAGGCCACGAAGCCACCAAAGAGGCAACCCCTATGGCCCTGGCCTGTGTTGTCTCATATCGGCCTTTTCTGTGAGGTTCGCCATTATAGAGACCGTCCCCTCGGGTGTCAATGGGAGAACTGCCCCCACACCTGGACAGCATAGGACCGGATGGCCGCCAAAAGGCATAGGAAGGCCACGGGACCGGCCATAAAAAGGGGCTTCGATCCGTCTTCACATTCGTGCTTGACATGCCCTTGGAATCCGCACCATGATAGGCCTGATCCAAATCCATCTCAAGGAGCGCTTTCATGACTTGGCCCGGAGACCCCTGTGTCATCGAAGCCCATGCGTTGACGCGGATATATCCCCTGGAAAACGGAGGCGTTGTGGGGATTCGCGATATTGACCTGGGCATCCAAAACGGTGAGATGGCGGTGATCAAGGGAAACAGCGGGTCTGGAAAGAGCACCCTCCTGGCCCTCATCGGGGGGCTCGACAGGCCTTCCCGGGGCCGCCTCGTGGTGGCAGGCCGGGACCTGGACAAGGCCTCGGCAGCCGAACTCACCGACTACCGTCGGACCGTTGTGGGGATGGTTTTTCAGGCCTTTAACCTCCTTCCCACCCTGACCGCCCTGGAGAACGTGTGTCTGCCGGCACTCCTGGCGGGAAGGCCCTATGAGACGACGCGCGCGCGCGCCCTGGAACAGATGGAGGGACTGGGGCTGAGGGAACTGGGAGACCGCTATCCCGCCCAGCTCTCAGGCGGGGAGATGCAGCGCACCGCTATTGCCAGGGCCCTCATCAACAACCCTTCGATCATTCTGGCGGACGAACCCACCGGGAACCTGGACAGCCGTAACGGCGAGACCGTCATAACGCTGTTGGCGGATCTCAACCGGAAGCAGGGGCGCACGGTCATTGTCGCCACCCACAGCGCCCTGGCAGACCCCTATGCCACCCTGCAGATCACCCTCAGGGACGGGATGATCGTCCAAAGGATGTCATGCAACGCCTGACGACCTATCTTCGCCTGTTTGTCTGGTTCAGCGGCCGGCAGCTCCGCAGACATCCGTGGCGTCTTGCGGCCGTCATCCTGGGGATCGCCCTCGGCGCGGCCGTTTTCACGAGCGTCCGTCTTGCCGTGGATGCATCCCTGGACGCCTTCACCCAGAGCATGGATCTGATCTCAGGGAAGGCGGACTGGTCTGTCCTCGGCCGGGGGACCCGCGTGCCGGAACACCTCGTGGCCCGGTTGAAAACAGATGCGGCCGTGGAAACCGCATCCCCCTTTATCTCCACCTACGTGGAGGTCCACGGCAAAGACCGCCCCCCCTTCCTCCTGATCGGCATCGATCCCATCCTGGACTATCCCCTGCGGACCTGGCAAGAGGACGTTCCGGATCAGGAGGAGGCGGTGTTGTGGCTGGACCTCATCCGATTTCCCAACACCTGCCTCCTGACCCGAACCCTGGCACAGTCCCTCCGGGGGTCTCCAGGGGATCTGATTCAACTCTCCCATGTGAACGCAATCGCGCCTTTTCGCATCCTCGGCATTCTAAAACCCCAGGGCCTTGCACGGGCCGAAGGGGGGGCCATGGCCATCACGGATATCGCCACCATCCAGGAATTCATGGGCTGCCAGGGATGGGTGGACCGGATCGATCTCAAGCTCAAGCCATGGGCGACCGAGGCGGACCTCCGCCGCATCCAAGGCGTCTTGCCCGAAGCATTCGGCCTGGAGCGTCCCCTCGAGACCAAGGAGACGGGCGAGGCCATGATCCGGGGATACCAGCTCAATCTGTCGGTATTAAGCCTGGTGTCCCTCTTTGTGGGCATGTTTCTCGTCTACAGTCTCGTGTCCCTGAATGCCGCTGCGCGACGAAATGAGCTGGCCGTGCTGAGGGCCCTCGGAGGGTCCACCGGTCTGATCTTTCAACTGATCCTCTCCGAGGGCATCGCCCTGGGGATCTTCGGATGGATCGTGGCGATTCCCGTTGGAACCATGCTGGTCCAGTATCTTCTGGCCGCGGTCAGCGGCACCATCGACAGCCTCTTTGTGCGGGTGCAGGCCGTGACATTGCGACCGGATGCCTGGGAGATCCTCCTCTCTTTCGGGATCACCGTCGGCACGTCGCTCCTGGCGGCCTTCAAGCCGGCCTGGGATGCCACCCGGATCGCCCCGAAGGAGGCCATGAGCATGCATGGCTCGGGAAGTCACCCCCCCTCGCGGGCCAGGGTGATTTTCGCCGTCGGCCTCTTCCTTATCGCCCTTTCCTGGCCCCTGGCGTTGCTGCCCCCGTTGGGCCCGTTCCCCCTGGCCGGATACCTTTCCGCCGGGCTTCTCATCGTGGGGTTTTCCTCCCTGTCCCCACCCCTCTTGAGGATCATGGGATCCCGCCTGGCCGGTCCGCTTCGGCGCCTGGGGGGAGAGCCGGCCTTCCTGGCAGGACGATATGTGCGGGAGGCGGGCAACCGGACGGCCATCTCCGTGGGCGCCTTGATCACGGCGGTGGCCCTCTTCGTATCCCTGGTGATTATGGTGAACAGCTTCCGGTATACCGTATCGATCTGGATTGAACAGACCCTGGCCGCCGACTATTTGCTCCGGCCCAGCATGGCCGGGCTCAATGCCTACAGGGATGCATTGCCCGACGAGGTGGTCCGGGCGATTGAAGGGATGGCGCCGGACGTGGATATCCTTCCCTATCGTCGTCTCCATCTTCGGCACAACCGGTTGCCCTATGAGCTGGAGGCGGTAAATCTCAAAAAACTCATGAATTACGGCGGGTTCATCCTCCTTCAGGGCCGCATGGAAGAGATCGGCGACGCCCTCTTTCAGGGAGAGGGCGTTCTGGTCTCCGAGGTGTTTTCCAACAGGAGCGGTCTGAGCCTGGGGGATCGGTACCGTACACAGATCGGGGAGGTCGTCCTTGACCTCCCCATCCTCGGGGTCTTCAGGGATTATCGGACAAACGGGGGTGCGGTCTACATGGATTTGAAGGCCTATCAGTCCATGACCGGAGACCCTGCATGGGGGGGCGTCCGCTTTTTTTTCAAGAACCGGGAGAGGGACCTGAAAGCCGCTATCCGGGCCCTTGAAGAACGGATCCTTCGATGCTGCGCGCAGAACCATCCCCTGGAGATGGCGTCCGGCCTCGAACTGCGCGAGGAGGTCCTGAGGATCTTTGATGAGACCTTCGCGGTGACCACGGTGCTCCTTTTCATCGCCCTTGTGGTGAGCGCCCTGGGGATCGCAACCACCCTGACCGTCCTGGTCCTGGAGCGGTTCCGCCAGTTGAACACCCTTGTGGCCATCGGCTCGAGTCGCGGGCAGATCCGCGCCATGGTCTTCTGGGAGGCGGTCCTCATGGTGGCGGCAGGGGAAATCATCGGCCTTGCGGCCGGCCTTTTCCTCTCCGCCTATCTCATTCACGTGATCAACAAGCAGTCCTTTGGATGGACATTCCTCTACAGAATCGACATGGGGACCTTCCTGGTCTCGCTGCCGCTGATACTGGCTGCGGCCCTCGCCGCCGCACTCCCCGCAGCCCGTCTGATCCTGCGCGCATCACCCGCGCAGGCCTTGAAGGAGGCCTGACATGATCCGACGACGATGCCTTCAAGGGGCCTGTCTCCTCTGCATCTGTGTGGTGCTCGGGGCCGCCTTCCTCTGGGGAAGAGGGGCGGTCTTCGCGTCGGATTACCGCTCTGTGCAAGGGCCGTGCGATTTTGCATTTCCCGAGGATCACGGGGACCACCCCGGTTATCAGACCGAGTGGTGGTACTATACGGGGAATCTTTACACACCGGGGAAACGGCCCTTCGGGTTCCAACTCACCTTTTTTCGACGACAACTCATGCCTCCCGGGGCTGAAGAGGGGTGGCCGTCCCAACCCTCCTCATGGCGCGCCAAAAACCTCTTCATGGCCCATGCCGCCCTTTCAGACGTGGCGGATGGACGCTTTTACCGGGACGAGGACATGGCCAGAGAGGCGGTCGGCCTTGCCGGCGTCAAGGAGGCCGGGGATGCGGTCGAGGTCTTCCTGGGCCGATGGAAGTCCGCCATGATGCGGTCGGGACATCATCTGACAGCCGCGACGGACACATTTTCCTTTGACCTGACATGTATCCCCCGCAAGGCCCCTGCGGCGCACGGGAGGGGAGGGTACAGCCAAAAGGGCCTGAGGCCTGAAAGCGCCAGTTGCTACTATTCCATCACCCGGGTCGAGACCTCGGGGAGTGTCTCCGTGGATGGAAGGACCTATTCCGTACAGGGGACGGCCTGGATGGACCACGAATACGGCACGGCCCCCCTGGAGCCTTCACTCGCGGGTTGGGACTGGTTCAGTCTCCAGTTCTCAGACAACACGGAGCTGATGCTCTACATCCTTCGTGAGAAGGACGGTTCGTGGAGCCCCGCCTCCAGCGGGACATTCGTCCCTTCCACGGGCGCGCCTCGGCACCTTGCGAGGGAGGACTTTCGAGTGGAGGTCATGGACCAATGGCGGAGCCCCCGTTCCGGGGCCAGGTACCCCTGCCGATGGCGGATCCGGGTGCTCCCTCTTCTGCTCGATCTGGAGATTTCCCCGCAATTGAGCGACCAGGAATTGAGCCTGACCCGTTCCATGCGGGTGAGTTATTGGGAAGGGAGCGTCAAGATCAAGGGGATCAAGGCCCGCCGCGGCGTGGAGGGCGTGGGATATGTGGAACTGACCGGATACGCCGCGCCTTTTGATCTCCTGGGTCGGGACTCAAGATAGGTCCGTGGGAATGAGGGGAAAGATGCTGGAGGAGTGTGTAAGGCGATTTTATCGGTTGCAAAATGGCTACAATGTAGTTACAATCCAACTGCGAACGCGAGGTTTGTGCAATTCCAAACTCAAGGAGATATCTCATGTCTGACGGTGTAACGGGAGCTGTTGTGGTTGCAGGCGCGGGGATTGCCGGCATGCAATGCGCCCTCGATCTGGCCGGTTCCGGGTACTACGTATACCTTCTGGAAAAGGGGCCGGCCATCGGCGGGGCCATGGCCCGGCTGGACAAAACCTTTCCCACCAATGACTGCGCCATGTGAATCATCTCCCCGAAACTGGTCGAGGTCGACCGGCACTTGAATATCGAACTGATCACATTGGCCGACATCGCCGCCATCCAGGGCGAGGCCGGGAGTTTTGAGATAGAGGTCGTGAGGCGTCCACGCTATGTGGACATGGAGAGGTGCATTGCATGTGGGACCTGCTCGGAAAAATGCCCGAAGAAGGTGGATGACCTATTCAACGGGAACCTCATCCAACGCAAGGCCATCTATGTGGAATACCCCCAGGCGGTCCCGCTCAAATATGTCATTGACGAAGCCAACTGCATCTACTTCCAAAAGGGAAAATGCCGGGCCTGTGAGAAATTCTGCCCCACAAAGGCCATCTGTTTTGACCAAAAAGAGGAAAGACTTACCCTTCAGGCGGGCGCCCTTATCCTGGCCCCGGGATTTCAGCCCTATGACCCTGGCGCTTACACGACCTACGCCTACAGCAGATATCCCAATGTGGTCACGAGCATGGAGTTTGAACGGATACTGAGCGCCACCGGACCTTTTCAGGGACATCTGCAGCGGCCTTCCGATGGAAAAGCGCCCAAAAAGATCGCATGGCTCCAGTGTGTGGGATCCAGGGACGTCAACCAGTGCGATCACGGGTATTGCTCGTCGGTCTGCTGCATGTACGCCATCAAGGAGGCGGTTATCGCAAAGGAACATGCAGGGGCCGGCCTGGACTGCGCTATTTTTTACATGGA
>JAWOIH010000325.1:0-14842 GCA_046484725.1 Candidatus Desulfacyla sp.
CTTGGCTGCCGTGCCGCAACCGGCCAGAAACATCCCGATCAACATCAATAGTCCCAGTTTTTTCACCTTCTACCTTCCTCCTTGTTGTTTTCCGCCTGAGGCGAATTTTAAAACCCTTAAAGATAAGGGCCTAAAACCGAAATGTAAGGGCCAGCCCGGCAGGCCCTTTTCTGGAGGTCAGAAGGTGAAGATCAAAGCCGTCCATAAGGCCTTTTCGGAAATCGTCCCTCACCTTCTTGTTCCACTTGTGGGTAACGTTCACCGCGCTGTAGATATTTCCCGCATACCAGCCCGCTTCAAAAAAGGCCAGAATCCCACCCAGCACATAGTGGTCCTGGTGAAAGGATTCTATGGTAGCCCAGATAAAGAGCCCGTTCAAGAGAAATGCTACCAGGGCGTCTTTATATCGTGACACATATACATGACCCAGTCCCGGGACAATGCCTGCCATCACGCCTGCGCATACAGGATCTTTGTAAGGGAGGAGTTCTCCCTTGAGACTCTCATCTGCAAGACGGGCCGCGTTAGGATAAAGCGGATCTCCCCTTGCCACCTTCCCGAAATCATCGGATGCCTCGCGCCACCTGTCTTCCTGCATCCGGGTCCATCCCAGGCGGTAATGCGCCGCGCCTTCCAACTGAGAAGACGGATCGGTCTTGAGCACCTCCCCAAAAAAGGCAGCCGCCCTGTCAAACATACCCTCCCGGTAGTAGGACTCACCGGTCAGGAAGAGGGCCTTCCCGGCAAAGGGGCTGTCGGGAGCGTCTCTGAAGGTACGGGAAAAAACCTCCCGGGCCTCCCTGTATCGGCCGTCTTTGAGATAGCAGGTGCCGATCAGATGACGCGCCAGGGGAACACGCCCATCATCCGGGAAAAAATAGATGAACCGATCAAATTCGGCGATCGCCCGCTGGTATTGGCCCTTTTCCATACAGGAGCGCGCAAAATCAAACTGCTCGTGGCTGTCAATGACCCGTTGCTCCGCGACCGCGGGAGAAAGGCAGAGGAAAAGGATGAAAACCCCCGCAAGCAGGCAATGCACCCCCCCCTTAGTCCCGAACCGTTTCATCTCCACCGTACCACCAGTAATCATTGTTTTCAACCGGATCAAAGATCTTGAATATCCCATCCCGTCTCACGAGCGGAGAATGCCGGCCCTCATCCGCCTCGTGAATCAGACGATCCACCGTCATCAGCCATCCCACAAAAAAACCGTGCTTCTTGAAAGCCTGCGCGCTGTAGGAGGAGCACGTGGGCTCGCTCGGGCACCGCTGACCATCCACCTCAGAGATGTGGGGCCACACAGATGCGGAAAACCAGGCCCCGATGTTGAATTCCGGTTCAGCCCTGTCGTCCGGATCGGATGATCGTATCCGGTCCGGCTCGGAGGTCGAGATGTCGCCGCACAGGCCCCTGCCGAGACCCAAACCGCCGATGAACAGAACAACGACCAAAATGCCTCGAGCCGCCAAGAAAAACGCAGTCAATTTTGATGATGCCTTCATTTTGCCGGATACTTGATACTGGTTACGGGTCGAAGCCCCCGCCTTCAGCGGGATCCCGATCTCCGCCCTTTTGCGGCTTACCCCTTGCGCCTTCTTGAGCCTCACGCCTTGAGCCTCTCTCGCTTTGACACTAATGAACTGCAGCCAATAAGTCAAGCGGTTCGCAGCTCGTCATGGATGGATCATTATTCCTTGACCTCAGTCGATTTTCCCTATATCCTTAAAATTGTACTGGTTGGCTCTTTCCCCTGAGATCGTCTTATTGGAAAAGAGCGCCACCGAAATGACAAGGAGAAATCATATGGCCTGGGACTGGGACAAACTGCAGGAGCAGAGAAAAAAGACGCCAGGGGGCTCCACCGGCGCCCCTCCGAGCATGGAGGACGTATTCGAAAAAATCAGGGGGGCTAAGAAGAAATTCCCCGGCGGCACATGGCTTATTGTTGTTGCCATCATCCTGATCTTCCTTGGTTCGAGCTGCTTTTACACGGTAGCTGTTGATGAGGTTGGGGTCATCCAGAGGTTCGGGAAATACACCAGGACCACGCAACCGGGGCTCAATTTCAAGATGCCGAGGGGCATCGAACAGGTTACCAAGGTCAAGGTCAAATATGTGTTCAAGGAGGAATTCGGGCTCCGAACCCTCGAGCCTGGGGTGCGGACCCGGTATGCCTCTGATACCGCGTATGAAAACGAGGCGCTCATGTTGACAGGCGACCTGAACGTGGCCGTGGTCCCCTGGATCGTTCAGTATCGCATCAAAGATCCCTTCAACTATCTGTTTAAGGTCAGAGACATCCGATCCACGTTCAGGGACCTGGCCGAGGCCAGCATGCGTCTGGTGGTCGGCGACAGCAGCATCAACGAGGTCATCAGCAAACGTGAAGAATTGGCCCTTAAGGACAAGGATCTGCTGCAAAAGTACCTGGACGAGGCGGAAACCGGCATCCAACTGGTCACCGTGGAGATGAAACGGACCAATGTTCCGGAACCGGTTCAGCCATCGTTTAATGAGGTGAACCAGGCGGTTCAGGAAAAGGAGAGACTGATCTATCAGGCCAAAGAGGCGTACAACAAGGTGATTCCCGCTGCCAAAGGGGATGCGGAAAAGACCATCAAGGCGGCTGAAGGATATGCCCTCCAACGGGTGAACCGTGCCCAGGGCGATGCGGCCCGTTTCCTGGATCTGTATGAGGCCTATGCCAAGGCGGAAGACGTCACCCGCAGGCGTCTCTACTTGGAGGCCATGGAAAACATCCTGCCCAAACTGGGGAACAAATACGTGGTAGATGCGGATCAGAAGAACTTTCTCCCGCTCCTCAATCTCGGGCAATCCGAAGGAGGCAAGAAATGAAATTAAAACTCTTGATCGTCCCGGCTATTATTGTTGTGATCGCCGTTTTCTCATCGGCCTATATCATCGATGAGACCGAACAGGTTATCATTACCCAGTTCGGCAAGGTGATCGGCAAGCCGATAACAAATCCCGGCCTCTATTTCAAGATCCCGATCATCCAGAACGCCAACTTCTTTCCCAAAAACCTTCTTGCGTGGGATGGCGATGAGGGCCAGGTGCCCACGCTGGACAAGACCTTCCTTTATGTGGACGCCTTCGCCCGTTGGAAGATCGTCGATCCATTGAAGTTTTTTCAGACCGTCAACAACATGACGGGCGCCCTGGCCCGACTGGATGACATCATCGACCCGGCGGTCCGGAATTTCGTCACCTCCTATCCCCTTATTGAAACGGTCCGGAACACCAATCGGGTATTGGACAAGCTGGATGTGGAGGTTGAAGATGCCATGCAGGATGAACTCCTGGCGAGGGTTGCTACGGGGAGAGAAAATATTACCCGGGGAATCATGGCCCAGGCCCAGCCCAAGCTGGTCGATTTCGGGATTGAATTGGTGGACGTGCAGATAAAAAGGCTCAATTACGTGGAGCAGGTGCGTAAGTCGGTGTATGCAAGGATGATCGCGGAAAGAAATCAGATGGCCCAGAAATTCCGGTCAGAGGGCGAGGGCGAGGCCCGGAGCATCGAGGGAAACCGCGACAAGGAATTGAAACGAATCACATCAGAGGCTTACAAAACCGCACAGGAAATAATGGGCAAGGCCGATGCCGAGGCCACCATGATTTATGCCCGGGCATACGACAAGAGCCCGGAATTCTATTCATTTGTGAAATCCCTCGGCGTCTACGAAAAAACCATGGATAAAGAAACGTCTCTTATCCTGTCAACCGATTCAGACTTCTTGAGGTTTTTCAAAAGCTACAGGGAACCCAGCCTGATCAAATGATCCACGGGCCTCTGACTGTTGGGGAAAAGTGATCCCCGTTCAGGAAACCTGGTACGTTGCCGGCCCAGTGAAATCTCTGGTCTTGTTTCACCAGGGTGACTGTGTGTGAGTATTCAGTGGGTTCGGTTTATCCGGTGTGACTTGTTTAAAGCGCTTTTTTGACATGCTTGAGTCATTTAGGAGGTAAATAATGGTAAGGACCGAGATATCCCTCTTTCTCAAGAATGCCCCCGGCGAACTGGGAAAGCTGACCGCCATGCTGGCGGAGGCCGGGATCAACATCGATGCATTGACCATTCAGGACGCCTCCGAGTATGTCCAGGCCTTGTTCAAGGCAAGGGGGAAGTCGCTCAAGCGGGTAGCCCCCGCAGCGAGCTACGGCTCCATGCAGAAGGACTCTGCGGACCATGCGCTCATCAGGCTGTTGGTTGAGAACACGGACAAGACGGTGGATCTCCTGTCCAAGGCCGAATACGTCTTCGACCTGATGCCGGTCATCGCCTTAAAGATCGATAACCAACCCGGCAGTCTGGCGGAAATGGCCAAGAAATTCGGCGAGGAAGGGATCAATATCAATTACGTTTATGGGTCCGCCCTTCCCGGAGACAACCGGGCGCTCTTCATCTTCTGCCCTGAAGATATCGATCTGGCCGCGCGAATCTTCAAGGATTAGCCCCGGTCGCGCGCCTCAGGTCAACCATCTTGAGCTGGATCGTCTCGGCCCCCTGCCATCGGTTCAACTCCGGCGTGAAAAGGACGTCCACGCGCTCCCCCAGAAGGGGATGCCAGCGGCCCAGGCCGAAACCGATGGCCTCATGGACGGTCTCTCCCTGTCGCAGCCGGAGTTTGAGATGGCGCTCCCCCACCACCCGTGAGCCCAGCACATCAAGGGAACGGGCCAAAAAGACCGGCTCGGGATTCTGCTCGCCAAATGGGGACAGGCTTTCGATATCGTGAATCGTCTGTCGGCTGACATCTTTCAGAAAAAGATGCGCATCCACAGGGATTACAGGGACCATGTCCTGTTCCGACAGCTCACCCCCGGCGATATCTTCCAACCCTCTCTTCAGGTCTTCGAGGTTTTCCTCATTCAACCTGAACCCGGCTGCATGGGCATGCCCCCCGAATCTTTCAAAAAGCGGAGACAGGCGATTTAAGGCCCTGTAGAGGTTGAATCCGTCAATGCTCCTACCGGACCCGGACGCGACCCCATCCCTGACGCCCACCACCAGCGAGGGACGATGATACCGATCCACCAGCCTCGAGGCCACAATCCCCAAGACGCCTTGATGCCAGTTCTCTCCCCACAAAAGAAGGGTCCTGCGACCGGCGATGAGGTGGTCGCGGTGAATCATCTCCTCGATCCGGTCGAGGATGCCCTGTTCCAGGCCCTGCCGCCGGCTGTTGGCAACATTCAGCATCTGGGCCAGATTCCCGGCTGCCTCATCTTTCGCTACAGTCAATAGGGTGAGCCCGATATCGGAATCTCCCATTCTTCCGGGGGCATTGAGGCGGGGAGCCAGCCTGAACGCCAGATCATCAGAGGTAATGGCGGCGCGATTTACGCCTGTCGCATCCATCATGGCCCTTATGCCGGGCCATCTGGAATCGGCCATGCGCCTCAGCCCGCATGTCACCAGCATCCTGTTCTGCCCCACCAAAGGAACCCGATCCGCGGTTGTGCCCAGGGCGACCAGGTCAAGGTATTCCCTCAGATCAGGCTCTGTCCGTCCAATGAACCAGCCCTTTTCTCTCAAGGCAGCCCTGACAGCGACAGACAGGAAAAAGGCCAGACCCACCCCTGCAAGGTGCTTGAACGGGAAGGGGCAATCCGCCTGGTGCGGGTCGATGACCGGACAGTCGGGCCGGGACCTTGCGGGAACCTGATGGTGGTCCGTTACCACCACATTGAGGCGCAGTTCCTTTGCCAGGGCGATCTCCTTTTCTCCGGAGATACCGCAGTCGACCGTGAGGATCAGTCCTGTCCCGGTCTTGCGGAGGCTTTGGATGGCCTCGCCATGAAGTCCGTACCCCTGTGCCAACCGGTTAGGGATGTAAGCATCCGCCATGACGCCGATATCTGAAAAAAAGTTGAGCAGGAGGGCCGCGGCCGTGAGCCCGTCCGCATCGTAATCGCCATAGATGGTGATCTTATCCCGGTTTTCTATGGCCTTCAGGATAGCTTCCACGCCCCTGTCCATCCCCTTCATGAGCATCGGATCCACCATATGCGACAGGCCGGGGGACAGAAACGATTCCACCGCGGCCCTCTCTGTGATGCTCCGGTTGATGAGGAGCTGGGCCTGGAGGGGAGACAGGCCGGCTTCGCGGGCAAGTTGGGGCGCGGCAGGGGATGCGGGAATCAGATTCCAGACTTTATGGGGAGGCACGATAGGGACTCGCTGGGGTCTTTTGAAGATTGCTCATCCGCGAAGGAGGGTCTCAATTGCCTTTACGTCTTCGGGGATATCCACTTCCACAGAGTCGAACAGGGTCTCGGGCACCTTGATCTTGTATCCATGCTCCAATGCCCTCAACTGTTCAAGCTTCTCCAGGGACTCGAGTACCCCCTGGTCCAGGGAAGTGAACCGGATCAAAAACGCCATCCGAAAGCAGTAAAAGCCGAGGTGCTTGAAATGAACGCCGTCAGGAACGCCGTCGCGGCAATAGGGGATGGGGCAGCGGGAAAAATAGATGGCAAACCCGTCTCTGTCGGTGACCACCTTGACATGATTCGGATTTTGGGTCTCGTCCTGCCGCACGATTCGGTATTTCAATGTACTCATGGGCAGGTCCCGGTCCTCCATCAGGGGCCTGACCAGGTCCGCAACAACCGACGGCTGAAAAGAGGGTTGATCCCCCTGGATGTTCACGACCAGGTCCTCGTCTTCCAGCCCCACCTTCAGGGCTGCTTCGGCAATACGATCGGTCCCGGAACCATGCGCAGGGGAGGTCATCAGGGCCTTTCCGCCGAACTGACGCACGCAGTCTGCGATCCGCTCGTCATCGGTTGCCACATAGACGGCCGAAAGCTCCGGGCACGACAGTGCCCTTTCATAGGTATGCTGGATCATCGGCTTGCCCGAGATCAAGGCCAGGGGTTTTCCGGGGAAACGGGATGACGCATACCTTGCGGGTATAAAAGCGGTTATTTTCATGGGCGCCCAATGAGAAATTCAGGAATTCCGAATTCAGGAATTTAGGGATTGGCAAACTGTTTTCATTTCTAATTCCCCAATTCCCCAATCCCTTGATCCATCCAGTAAGTTGCACAGGCCGAATCCGACTCCCAGGCCGTGACCCTGCTGATCTTGATATCTTCGGTATCCAGCCTCTGCGAAAGGGATTCAAAGATATGGCGGGCGATGTTTTCCGAAGACGGCTCCAAGGTCTTGAACGCTTCCAATTCGTTCAAAAATTTGTGGTCCAGCGCATCCAGTATATTTTTGGTTTCTCCCTTTATCTGCCTGAAGTCGATCAACAGACCGTCCCGGCCCAATCTGCTGCCGGCAACGGTTACCTCGATCTTCCAGTTATGCCCATGCAGGTTCTCGCATCCCCCTTCGATTCCCCGCAACTGATGTGCGCCTGCAAACTGGTCGATTATCTTAAGTTCATACATCCGTTCAGCTCCTTAGTCGACCTTCTTTTCCGCATCTTCCCCACCGGATGGATCTTCTTCCCCGGCGGATCCTTCATCCTGCCCGACGAACGCCCCGTCATCCCCCACGACCCTGCCGCACTCAGTGCATTTCCCGTCAAGGACGATCCCTGTACAGGCCCCGTCAGGACACAATACCCTGTCGTCGAGATCAAATCCGTTGTCATCGTCAAAGACATCGTCGCGTCGGGGGATCTCTTGCAGATCCTCCTTTAACGGCGCGCCGCATGCCATACAGTAGTTGGCTGTATCGAAGGCTGTTGTTTCCCCGCATTTCGGGCAGGGAGATCCCGCTATTTCCTTCTCACAATGTGGGCATTTCATGCTTTATGGTCTCCTCTCTTCAAACGGGCGCCCCACGTGTTGTGGGAAGTAGACCCGTTAAGCTGGAGAAACGAACTCCCCCTCACGGCGCCCCCATTGATAAAGCAAAAAGTATAGAAAAATTGGAGATGGGTGTCAAACATTATGCATCTCTATCCTGAGTTTCCGGTTTATATTCCGAAGCGAGACGGCGCGGAGAACGCAAAGGGACTTGTGTTCTTAATTTTCGCTGATCCCGGTTCAACGGCCCGGCGAATGGAACGGGGCAAGGAGGTGTTTTGTATCAAAATCTCCGGGTCTCCGCCCCGTGAGACCTTTCACCTGCCTTGTTTCGCCAAGGTCTCTCCGCGTGAAATCTCTTCGGTTCCGGTCTGCCGGTTTACCGGACCGGCTTCTGCCATTCCTTGGCAAAGATCTCGGCCACGCGGTTCACCTGGCTCGGGTCGATCTTCAGGGCCTTGGCGACTTCTAAATAGAGTTGTTGCCTGTCGCTGTTCTCGGCGCTGACAAGGGTGTTGAGGTCCCGCTTCTCCTTTAGACCCAGCCCGGCGGCATTCCCTAATGAAAGATAGCCGTCATTTCCTTCCTTGAGCATCCCCTGATCGTAAAAGGGCCGCATCTGGGCATACCGGGCCTTCATCCGCGCCTTGAGGCCCCGGATGGTGGGATTGGATACGGTCAGTTCGTCGGCCCAAGCCCGGGGGCACACAAAGGCCATCAGGGTTTTCCTCAAATGCAGGCCCTTTCCCTTCCAGAAGAGGCTCTCTTTCCCATCCGGCGTCTGGCCTCTGATCTCGTCCACGATCTCTCCGGCAACCGATTCCACCTTCTCGGCCGGAAAGTAAATGTTGATGGTCACGCAGGCAACGATCAACGATAAAAAGAGAGATGTCGTTATCCATAAAGCCTTTCGATAGGTGTTCATCATTCCCCTCCTTTAAATAAGCATATCTCCAACGGTCCAACGGCCTAAAAGAAAGCTCACACAAAGATTTTTGCTTTTGTAAAAACCTGTTCTTCGTTCTCTTCGTTTTCTTCTGTAAAAATAGCTATTTGATAACCGGTCCGTCTTGGGAGGTCTTTATCCTCCGGATTCGCTTGATCATATCCTTGAAACTGACTCGAGTATCAGGGTTCTGATTTACCACGTTCACGCCCGATAATAAACCCCTTTTTACCAGATACTCCGTATCCCCTTCCTTGATCGTGCCGTTGATCCTGAAGACATCGTTTTCCAATGTCGCGTGCACGCCGATCTTTTCATAAGGAAACTCCTTGAAAACGGAGGCAAACATACCGGCCATCCCCACAAAGGGACTTTGGCCCCCGCCGATTTGGGCGATATTGTCCACGGCCTTGACGCTGATCCTCTGGGACGTCCCCTCCTTTTTGACGGTCTCCACCAGCAGGTCAAATTTCTGGACCTGGCCCTGGGCGATCTCCAGGCCTTTTGCATACCCGTTCAACACCCCTTCGATCTTTCCGAAGGCGGTGTCTGCCGTAAGTTTTGACAGGTTCAGGTCCTTCCACCGGGCATTCATTTTGAAGATCGGCGTTCCTGCAAAGAGTCCGGACACGCCGGGATCGGAAAAAATGACCTCCCCGTCAAAGACCCTTGCGGTTAAGGCCCCGCTGCTGGAGAGCTTTCCCCCTTCAACACGTATGGGATTCAGGGTCCCGGTGAGGGTCCCCACTAAAGACCGGGGCCAGAACGGCGCCAGGAGCGCTCCCATGTCCACCCTGTCCATGGCAAGGCCTGTACTGACCGTGGCGGCGCCCGGCAGATGATCGATCATTACCGGCCCCAGCCGGACTTCTCCGCCGGGGATCTTCACCCTGGTCGGGGATACCACGGACAATCGATTCGGACCTGCTCGAAGCGAAACGGCCAGTGCCTGTTCAGGGATGAACGGAACCCTCAAGGAATCTATGGACAGGCCCCCCTCCATCGCCGTCCCGGCGCCCTCCCTGTCGTGGTTTTGGACCCAGAGGGGGAGCGCAAGTTCGATCCCTGTGAGCCCCACCCCCCTCTCTTCAGACGAGATCCTGCCCTGCCTCCATCGGAGCGATCCCTGGGTTGTCCAGGCGGAGGAGATCCCTGTGACGCTCACCCCTGCGGAGACCGCCCCGTCCAGTTGAAGGGTCCCAAGGAGCGGCTTTTCCGCCTGATACGGCTCCACAACAAGGAATCTGAACAGCGGCTTCAAGGGAAGCTCAGGGATATCCGCGGTGAGATCCAGTTGCCAGGCAGGTTTTCTTTCAACAATACGGCCCTTGACCTCACAGGTCAGGAGATCTTTTAATCCGAGGCTGAGACGCGAAAGTTGCAGATCTCTCTCCTGCATATTGTATGTTCCCGTACAACGGGAAGCGAGGGGATGGGTTTTCAGGTTCACATAGAACCGGTCGTAGAGGGTCTCGCCCCCATCCGCATCCACAGAGATATCCGCATTGACGACATGGCGCGAAGGGTCTGTCTTTGCCTTGACGGTTGCCTTCAGGTGCAGATTTTCTCCAACAAAAGTCCCCTTTGGATTTTGAAAGCCCAGATCCTGAAAGGTTAATTCAGACGCAACCGCCATCCCCTTGTCTCCGTCAACCCGGACCTGGACATGAACACTATCCCGTCCGGCCAGATGCCAGCCTGAAGGCAGAAGATCAAGGCCCATGGCCAACCCGGCCAGCCCGGTCTCCTTTCCCTGGATCTCGACAACCTTGAGTGTCCCCTCCGCAGCCTCGAGAGACGCGGTGATGTTTTTCAACAGGGAAGAATCAAACCGGATCTCCGGCAGGGACCCTGTCCGGGTTTCTGCATTCACCCGGCCCTTGCCGGCCTCCAGATGAATATCATCGACTCGAATCGCCCTGTCTTGGAATCGGACGCTTAGACTTGGGATGCGGGCGGATAGATCTTTCAGATCAAGGACGGGATATCTTCCTCGAAAGGAGACGGCCGCCTCAAAGGGTCCCACCTCTATCCCGTTTCCCCGAAATACGACGCCTTGCCCCTTCAGGTCTGTGGATACCTCCATGTCGGGGACCCGCCCACGGGCCTCGATGCTCCCCGTAAGCAGTGTACTCATACGGACATGTCCGCTCGTGAAAGAGACCTGGTTCTGCCTCAGACGGGCCTCCATATCCGCATTCCACGACCATCCGGTACCTTCCTCAACGCCCCCGATCCTTCCGGTGAGATGAATCGGCCCTTCCAGTTTCACAGGATCTGCCCTCTTTCTCAATCCGGTGGGCAAAAGCGGGATCAGATGCTGAGGCATCACACGGCAGTCCATTACCTTGAGGTCCATCTTTTTCCGGGTTCCAAAAGCCGCATCCAGTTCGCCTTCAAATTTCAGGCGGTCGCCCAGGGAAAGGTTAAGGCGTCTGACCGTGACCTGATGATCTTTCAGCCCGAAGGCACCGTCTGCAGTGACGTACAGGTCCAGCCGGACCCGGTCCTTTTGACCGCTCTCTTTGATATCCGCCTCCTGAAGGGTGACCTTCATATCTTCAAAAGTCACCGCCCCCCTGTCCGGCCGGTATACGAGGCGTGCACCTGCCTGCAGATCTTTGAGGTCTGCAAAAGGGCTTTCGAACAGGACATCGTCAAGGGAGATAAAAAAACCGATTTGCGTATTCACCAGGGAAATGGCCCCATCTGTCTTCATCCGAACCCGGGGCGCCAGAAGGAGCATCTGCCTTGAAGGCCATTCAAATCGGGCACTGCATGAGATCTCCACCCGATGCAGGGCGTTCAGTCGACCGTTAAGATCATGGACGCGAAGCGTCCGGTCGCCCGATTGGACAACCGCGGTCCCGTCTGTAAGGGTTGCGCCCTCAAGCGTAACGTCCCTGAAGACGAAGAACGCAAATGCCCGCTTCAGGATGGGGGTGAAAAATGATGGCGTCTGCGGCCCCTGCGCCACGCCGGAGACAGACGGTTCTTGAGAAATGCGGCATGAAATGCCCATGACCTCAAGGCGTTTGACAATAAGGGATTTGCGGCCAAAAGAACCGTTCAGGAAGAATTCCGCATAAAGATCCGGGGCTTCGAGGTAAAACCCGTGCATATCTGTTCCCGGTTCGACGGTGATTCCCTTTACCGAGAGATGCAAGGGGTCAAGGGCATAGGAAAGACTTCGGATGGTAACCGATGCACCGGTGACACGGGAGAGGGATCTTTCCACCAGATCCTTTACTGAAGAGGGGTGGGCGTAATAATAGAGAACCGCGCCTCCAAGTGCGATAGCACAGAGCAGGAAAACAAGGCAGGCAATCAAAATGACCTTTTTCCCGGTCTTCATGTTCCACCTTTGAGACTGAATAACCGTTCCCACCTCTGAACCCTTGACTTCAACCCGTGTTTTGGCTATCCTACCACGTATGGAGGCATCGATCAATAGACTGAAAGAGGCACTCAAAAATGCCGAGAGGGTTGCTGTCCTGACAGGGGCCGGGGTTTCCGCGGAAAGCGGGGTCCCTACCTTCAGGGGGGCCGACGGCCTCTGGAAAAATTACCGTGCAACGGACCTGGCCACTCCCGAGGCCTTTGCAAGAGATCCTGAACTCGTGTGGGAATTCTACAACTGGCGCAGGGAGTTGATCGGTCAAAAGACCTGCAACCCGGCCCACAGGGCCCTGGCCGAGTTGGAACGCCTCATCCCCGATTTTACCCTCATCACCCAAAACGTGGATGGGCTCCATCTTCTGGCAGGAAGCCGGCATCTCCTGGAGATCCATGGGAACATATGGCGGGTGCGGTGTACTCGATGCGGCAGGGAGACCCTGGACCGGGCGCCTGACATGGGAAACCGACCCACATGCGCTGCCTGCGGCGGACTGCTTCGGCCGGGCGTGGTCTGGTTCGGCGAGTCCCTTGACCCGGAGATCCTTCGCCAGGCCGTGGAGGCCGCGGAAAGATGCCGGATCATGCTGGTGGTCGGGACATCCAGCGTGGTTCAGCCGGCCGCATCCCTGGCCTATACAGCGAAATCAGGGGGAGCGGTCCTGGCGGAAATCAATCTCGAGAGGACGCCCAACTCCGACCTCATGGATATGGTCCTCATGGGAAAGGCCGGTGAGATCCTTCCCGAACTGGTGGATGGATGGATGTGAATCCGTCAGGGGTGGTCACCCTCCTCACCGATTTCGGGCTGGAAGACCCCTATGTGTGCATGATGAAGGGGGTCATCCTTTCGGTCAACCCCGCTGCCCGCATCATCGACATCAGCCATCACGTCACGCCCGGGGCTATCAGCCAGGCCGCACGGATGTTGCAGGAAACGTATCCCTATTTTCCGGACGGAACCATCCATGTGGCGGTGGTGGATCCGGGGGTGGGGACGGATCGGCGGGCCATCGTTTTAGTTGCCCGATCTCATCTTTTCGTCGGCCCGGACAACGGCATCTTCTCCCCCATCATGGAGGAATGTCAGGAGGCTCTGGTCATCCACCTTTCAAAGGCCCGATACTTCCTCCAGCATGTCAGCGACACATTCCACGGACGCGATATCTTTGCCCCGGCGGCAGGGCATCTCTCTCTGGGGGTCGACCCCCTCCACATGGGACCGATCATCTACGATCCCATCCACCTGAAATTCCCTGCACCCTACCGGAAAGGAGGGTCCCTTTACGGCCGGGTCGTCCAGGTCGATCACTTCGGGAACCTGATCACCAACATCCGGCGAACGGACATCGAGGAATTCTCAGAAGGGAGCAGTGTGATCGTGCGGTTGGGGGGCCTGCGAATTGAAGGGATACGAAGGACCTACGCCCAAACCGCCCCAGGGGCGATCCTGGCCCTGTTCGGCGGTTCCGGTTATCTTGAGATCGCCGTCAACAGGGGCCGGGTCGCGGATCGCACGGGACTCGACCCGGCGGAAATGATCGGCAGGGAGGTTGAGGTGACTCGGACCGGAGCGGATGCGCATCAGTCCTGAACAGCGTCCAGAGACTTCAGATATTCCTCCCACTCCACGGGCAGCAGGTACTTTTTTCTGTTGTTGCATTCCTTGCAGGCAGGGACGAGGTTTCCCTTACTGCTCCGCCCTCCCCTGGCCAGGGGCACTACATGGTCCATGGTCAGGTTTTCGCGGCCTACCCGGCGCCGGCAGTAATGGCAAACGCCCTTATCGATCCGGCTGTTCCACCAGTGGGTCTTTCTGAGCCGCCGGGCCTTTTCCTTCTCGCGCCGAATATCAGCGTCGCTTACGTCTGTAAAACCGAGGTCCATATGTTGGGCTTAAATGGAGGGCCAGGCTCAGGGCCCAAGGAAAAGCGTTGACGACCTGTCAGCCGATATCAGGGGCATGAGGTCAACCGTCGGAAGCCAGTGGTCATCAAGAACAGAATCCGGCCTTCCAGCATCTATCCTCAATCCCTAAATCCCTCAATCCCTATTTCAGAATCTTCTGCTTCCATCTGTCTTAGCATCTCCGATCTCACCTGCCCCATGAGTTGAGGGGTGTCTCTCTTGCCGAGACCTGAAAGCGATACAGGCCTTCCGATACGCAACCCAAAAGTCCCTTTTCGTATCCTGAGGCTCCCCTTGGGCGCGATACGGAAACTGTCCCGGATGCCGATGGGGACAATATCACACCCCGCCTTGACGGCCAGGTTGAATCCTCCCTTCTTAAATTCCTGCAGCCTTCCATCCGGGCTCCGGGTCCCCTCCGGGAAGATCAACACCGAGGCCCCGTTTGGGCCAGGCCGCCCCGGGCGTTATTGATACGCCGCCCGATCTCGCCGTATCGAATCTCATCCAGTGTTCCCTGGTCGTTATGCACCCGGAACAAGACATTGTCCTTGAACTTTTTTTCACTCTCCTGCCACCATTCCACCAGGTTGTCCGGCTTTTCATACTTCCACATTACGACTTCCTCCTTTTTCTTATTCTAAAACATTAAATGCCATTAAAATATCAATTAATTATCTGAAAAAATATTATTTTTATTGATTCTAAAATAACATGAAGGGCTTTTTTATGCAAATGTTTCCGCTTTTACAAGCCCTATTTGTCGTCCGGTGAACAGGAGGATTCTGTTTCATTTTTATG
>JAWOIH010000417.1:0-4490 GCA_046484725.1 Candidatus Desulfacyla sp.
TTGATCCTTATGGATGTGCAGATGCCGGAGATGGACGGAATAGAGGCGACCCGGAGGATCAGAAGGTTAGAAGGTGAGAGGGTTGGAAGCGTAGAAGCTGAAAGCTCAAAGCTCAAAGGCAAAGGAAAAGAAAACTCTCCGCCGCGTTCGGAGAGGTATCCAGCATCCGGCATCCAGCATCCGGTATCCAGAATCCCGATCGTGGCCATGACGGCCCATGCCATGGAAGGGGATCGTGAAAGATGCCTCGAGGCCGGAATGGACGACTACGTGTCCAAGCCGGTCAAGGTGGAGGTTTTTTACCGGGTCATCGAGAACCTTTTAAACACCGGGCAAAAGGACGATGAGGTTCGTACCACGGCTCTCCATGCCCCCCCGGACCTGCCTGAGGACAGGCCCGTTTTCGACCTCTCCGCGGCCTTGGAGGCGGTGGCTGGAGACCGGACGCTTTTCCTGGAAATCGCCCGGCTTTTTCTGAGCGAGCTTCCCCAGGCCGTGAGCGACATCAGGGAGGCGGTCTCGGGCGGCGACGCCTCTCGCCTGGAACAGGGGGCCCACAAGCTGAAGGGGTCCCTGTCGATTGTGGGCGCCAAACGGGCCTTTGATGCGGCCTATGGTCTGGAGGTCCTCGGCAGGGAAGGAAAGATGCAGGAGGCCCAACATCCACTGGATCTCCTCTTGAAGGAGCTTCAAGACCTGGAGTCCGCCCTGCAGATGACTCTGAAGGAGCTTGAAGCGTGAAGATTCGGATCGTTGACGATGATCCCGTCTCCATGAGGGTTTTGGAGGGCAAAGAGATCACCTCAACGTATGGTTTGCGTATCGGAAGATGAAACGGGAAGAGCGGCGTCTGAAGTCCTCTTCAGAGACTCAACACACTGTACCCTCAACTCTGCTGATGGGCCATCATCTATGAATACATCCGACACACCCGTATGTACCCCCCAACAAAGGATGCGGTTGGGGGAAATCCTGGTAAAATCAGGGCTCATCGACGATGAAACCCTCGCCAAGGCCCTTGTGATTCAGAAATCTCAGAAAAGGCGCCTGGGCCAGATCCTCGCGGATATGGGGGTGGCTGACCAGGTGATCATTGCCAAAACCCTCGCCAGGCAGTTGAAGATACCCTATGGCCGCCTTGAGAACAAAAAAATAGCCAGAGAGGTGATCGAGCTGGTATCGCCCCAGCTTGCCGAAAATCATCTGGTCATCCCTATCAGAAAAACCGGAAACCGCCTCCTTGTCGCCATGGCTGATCCCCTGGATCTGGACGCCCTGAACGACCTTCGCTTTTTTACCCAGTTATCCATAGATGTGGCGGTTGTCCCTGTAGAAGACATTTTGGATGCCGTTGAAAGACACTACCCGAAAGTGAATCTTAAAAGAAGTCTGGATTCCGGTCTGACGATACATGGGGACATAGAAATTATCCGGGAAAAAGATCCGGATGAGAAGGAAGCCAAAGAACTTCTTTCCCTTACGGAAAAGCCTCCCATTGTCCGATTCACGAATTCAATACTTGCCGATGCCATCCAACAGAAAGCAAGCGATATCCATATTGAACCGCAGAAAACGTCCATTTTGATTCGGTACCGGGTGGACGGCATACTCAAAGAAATCATGCGGGCGGACAAGCATATTCATGCGGGGGTCGTTTCCAGGATCAAGATCGTATCGAACCTGGATATTACCATCAAACGGAAACCCCAGGATGGGAAGGCCCAGGTGAGATATGGGGGCAAGACGTTTGACCTCAGGGTCTCCACACTCCCCACATCATACGGTGAAAAAGTGACGATCCGCATTCTGGACCCCGCTACAGCGGCCTTGAACCCCGAAGATCTCGGTTTTTCAGAGAGGGATCTGAAAAACCTTGTGGAGGCCATTCACAGACCCCAGGGGATCATCCTGGTGACCGGGCCTACCGGGAGCGGAAAATCGTCAACGCTCTATGCCTGTCTCAACAGTCTCAAATCCCCGGAAGTCAACATCGTGACCGTTGAGGATCCGGTTGAGTATGATGTGGCGGGGATCAATCAGGTTCAAATCAACCCGGCCGCCGGGATCACCTTTGCCGGGGGGTTGAGATCCATCCTCAGACAGGATCCGGATATCGTCATGGTGGGCGAAATAAGAGACAGCGAGACCGCTGTTACCGCATTTCAGGCCGCACAGACTGGGCATCTGGTCCTTTCAACGCTCCACACGAATGATGCCCCTTCTGCTGTCATAAGGTTAATGGACCTGAAAATCGATCCCTTTCTGGTCTCTGCATCGCTGCTTGCCGTCATCGGACAGCGGCTCGTCAGGAAGGTATGCCGGGAATGCAAGGCGCCCGAGTCGTTGCCCCCCGAGCAGATGGAAGCGATCCGCCCGTATATGGGTCATGACTCATTAGGCGCCTTCTGGAGGGGAATCGGGTGCGAGTCATGCCAGTTCACCGGATATTCAGGGCGCTTGGGCCTGTTTGAGATCTTGATGATAACGCCTTCTCTCCGGCAAAAAATCTCTACGCATCTCTCGTCTGTGGAGTTGAAGGAGGCGGCAGAGGCTGAAGGGTTCCGGACCATAACGATGGACGGAATAACAAAGGCCATGCAGGGGCTCACGACCATTGATGAAGTGTTTCGCGTGGCCCCCCCTGAGGCAAAGCGATCCGTGACGGCGCCCTTCATTGAGACGGCTGATGAGGAAGAAAGCGCACCGGAAGAACCCTATTTTGCAGAACCAGCGCCTGCCGTGATGAGTGCCAGCCCGAAGCGGATCCTGGTTGTCGATGACAATGCGGTCATTCGTAAACTGCTCAGCCATCAGTTGGAGGCGGAAGGCTATCTGGTTGCCACCGCGGAAAATGGGCTGGAGGCCCTTAAAATGGTGGCCAAAGATAAGCCGGATCTCATTGTATCGGACTTCCTGATGCCGGAGATGGACGGGCTTACCCTGGTAAAAAGACTGAAGTCCCAGTTGGCCACGCGGTTTATTCCTGTGATCATGCTCACGGCAAAAGATGAGCTGGAATCCGAGGTAGAGGTCATTGACGCAGGGGCCGACGACTACCTGACCAAACCGGTGGCTCCGAAGCGGTTGCTGGTCAGGGTCAACCGACTCCTAAACAAATAGACGCATCACTTGTCCAACGCCGCCCCGATGCCGGGGCCGCGGCCATCCTGGGTCTCCTGCCGAGCACCTTGAGAGCGGGGATGCATAAGCTGGGGATCGTCCGGAGACCAGGGAGTGAGATGGGTGCTCTCCTGAAGCATGATACCGCATCGTTGTAACTTCTCAATAAGTTCGGGTGGAGTTTATCCGTGAGGATTTTACAAAAGGCTTACGCCTACACTCAACAGGTAATATTCAGCTATTTCGATCAGGTGGAAGGGTGACGCTTCTTGCGCAGTTTAGAATTCGGCTTGCTGCCGATGGTCGACGCTATGAAAGATGATCATAAGACAAAGAAGCAGCTCATAGATGAACTGACGGAATTGCGCTCGCAAAATGCCGCGCTGAAAGAATCAGAAAGCGCGGAGAACTACCGGAGTCTGGTGGAAAACATCAGAGATGTCATCTATGAATTGGACAGTCAGGGCGTAGTCCTATATATCAGTCCGGCTGTCAGGGAGATGCTGGGATTCGACTCGGCTGAAATCGTTGGAAAGAACTTCACCGAGCTTGCGCATAAAGATGATCTGAGTCGGCTGACGGAATGGTTTTCTGGACTGCGCAAAGGCATTGAACAACCCTTTGACTATAGAATCCGCAACAAATCCGGTGATTTCAGATGGGCCGGGACGAGAATTAGGCCGATCCTGGAAGACGGCCTGTTTAGGGGCGCCCGCGGAATACTCATAGACGTTACCGAACAAAGGCGGATGGTGGAGGCGCTCAGGAAAAGCGAACAAAAGTATCGTTTGGTGGTCGATAGCATGACGGACGTCATAACGGTCATGGACATGAATCTTGGTTTTACCTACGTCAGCCCCTCCATCATTCGCCTCCGGGGATACACGGCTGAAGAGACCATGGGGCAAACCATGGAAGAGATCCTGACGCCTGAATCCCTGAAGATCTTTGCCAGGGTCCTTGAAGAAGAGTTGAAATTGGAAGCCAGCAGTACGGCAGACCCAGACAGAAGCCGCACCATGGAATTGGAGGAATACAGAAAGGACGGGTCCACTGTTTGGATCGAGAACAGCCTGTCTTACATGCGGGACCAAACACAGAAGCCAGTGGGCATCATCTCATTGAGCCGCGACATCACCGAGCGGAAGCGGGCCGAGGAGGCGCTCAGGAGGAGCGAAGAGAGGTACCGGTGGGTATTGGATAACATGGCGGACGTCATAACGGTCATGGACATGAATCTTGGTTTTACCTACGTCAGGCCCTCCATCATGCGTTTGCGGGGATACACGGCTGAAGAGGCCATGGCTCAGACCTTTGAACAGGTCATGACGCCTGAATCCTTGCAGATCAGTGCCAAGGTCTTTCAAGAG
>JAWOIH010000440.1:0-3028 GCA_046484725.1 Candidatus Desulfacyla sp.
TTCTTCTTTTCCGAGATGTTTCTGAATCAGAGTGATCTTGAGGCGTTGGAGAAGGCGACCACGCACAGCGATGAGTTTATTGCCAAGCATTCAGAATTGATGATCAAACACCTAAGCAAAGGTGGAACCAAAGGCTGATAGGAGCCTTCTATCTTCAAAGGGACCTTGCCGGTTCTCATCCTATCGACTGCAGGGTGAAAGGGAGGAGCGACCATGTCAGGAGGAATCAATAGGCGCAGGCTGTCCTTATTTATGCGTTTTTGCATTCCTGCGGTTCTGTGCGTCCTGTTTTTATCAGGCGCCGCGCTGGCCGATCCAGTCTGCGAAATCAGTCGGATTGATGAAGGCCCGCCGTTCAAGGTTACCTTCAGCGTGCAGGAGCGCAGCGTGGGGATCAAAAACATCACGGTGCTGGAGGCCGTGAATGCCTCCGTCAGCTACCAGCCCTTTCCACCGGGGCACATAAATGTGATTTCGGTTGTCGCCACCAAGGTAGACCCGGGCGGAGCCTTCCGCGTCAACATACGGGCGACGGATATGAAAGATCGTGTCACACTCTGTGGTTATGAGCAGGAGGAACCTCCTGAAGAATGGGCGCCGACCTGCGCTGTCACGGCTATCGTCCCGGGGCCTCCGTTTGAGGTGGAATTCACCATCCAGGACGAGGATGACGGGTTGCAGGCTATATCGGTGCTGGAGTCTCTCAATGCCGATGTCGTGATTCCTCCCTTTCCTCAAGGAATAAACGATCAGATCACTGTAAGAGCAACCAAGGTGCAGGAAGATTTGGGCATGCTCGTCATATTGGAAGCCGTGGACATGGGCGGGCGAAGCACGGTTTGCAGGTATGAAGAGGATTCGATCGACGAAGAGCCCCCGATCTTCGAAATGGTGTCTGAAAATCCGGGACCCCCGTATGCGCTTGAACTGGGGGTTCGCGACGCCGGCAGCGGGCTCAAGTCAATCATTTCCAAAAGTGCGACCAATGCAACCGTTTTCATTCCAGACTTCGTTCAAGGGACCAGGGAGGTTGTGGTCATACAGATTCTGCAGATCATCGGCAACCTGGATTTCAGCGTCCTCGTTGAAGCCAGAGACATGAACGACAACTTGGCGACCTATCAATACCCGGGCGAATCATTCCAGGAAACGCGACCGGAGTTCGATGCAGTGGGACAAGATAGCGCAAATTTCTTCAGAGATTATTACAAAGACATGGTGATTCCGAAAGGTCGAGACAGATTCGGCCGGCTGATCAATGATTTCAGCGATTTTGCATCCGAGGGTTTTACGAATACTGCAGCGGGCCTCACCGCGGATACTTGCTTTTCCTCCCCCGGCAGCACCTACTTCTCGGCCCTGGCTGCTACCTGGACGGAAGCTGCGTTTGAGTGGCGGATTGCTCTTCAAATGAAGCCCGCCTCGGATATCAGCCTTCAGGTTGTCGGCTGTGTTCTGAGTGCCGGAGAAAACGACGTATGGAAGCATGCCAGGCAAACAGGTTTCTACCGAACCCCGTGGGCCCCGAAAGCCCCTGTTTTTGCACCACAGGCCAACCTGAGGGTGACCGTTCAGGCTTTGCCCGGACCTTTTGCCGTGATTGGTTTTCCTCAAGAGGGCTTTTATCTCGATGCCAGACAATCTCCGGGTCTCGATGCATCTCCATTGGTCGCCACTTACCATTCCGCCCAATCGCTGTTGGACGGAAACATCCTCATGGCGTTTCCAAAAACCGGTTACGTCAATGCGCTGGGAGAGACGACGTACGAGCTGAATCGGGGCGATGTTTTAAAAGTCACGATAGAGACTCCTTACAACAACACCGCGGACGTGAGATTCGGCCGGGATAACGTCTATGTGAAATACCTGGGCTTGGTCGGAACGGAATACACCCCGGTGGATTAATAGCAAAGCCGAAAGGTTCGCCAGTAGAGCGTTTCTTAGTTAAGATACCATCTCGAGCGAAGGGAGAGATCCTTAAAGGCGACGGGAATCAAAAAAGCCCTCCAGCCGCACTCGCGAGGACATTCTTCCAGCGTTGTTTGTGAAACGCTCTACCGGCCTTTTTTGTCGAAGCAAGAATCAACCACAAACATTTAGGATAGCTCGGCCAAAATGATTGGAGGGCGGGATTATTAATGAGAGGGGTAGCTACAATGAAACGATCAATCATCCTGGCGGCGATTTTTGTTTTCGCCTTAGCCTGGTCGGCCGCCAATGCAGGGGTTGTGTGGGAGGGGGAGTTCCAGACTTTCCGGTATGGTGTGGAATGGAATGGCGGCAATTTCCAATACAACCCTGCCATGTATTTTAGTTCATCCAGCGCTCCTTCTGTTTTGCTTTACAACCCAATAGGAGGTTCCTACGATCCCTATAACGGCACGGCACTGGGGGATTTGGTCGAATTTCCCGATTTGATACCCGGCGAAATACGGCTGAGAGGGATGGCCAAAGGGCCCGACGGCGGGATCAGCCCCCCGAGAGGCATTGTTGTCCAAGGATTTACGGAGATCCTTCATTCCGACTTGGGCGCCGATCATGGCGTCGATATTGAACAAAAGGTGGTGTGCTGGGTCACGAGACGGTTCTCGGTGAACAGCAGCGGTTCTTACATCATTGCGGCAAACCTGGACGGCGTGGTCAATTTCAATGACTTTGGATCCGCTTTCCCGTTCTTGGGAACCCACTCTGTTGGGGGAACTGTGGAAGTAATAGGGACATTCGACGAGTGGCTCACGACATTCAGCGTAGCTTCATTTCCTCTCAGTGAAGTCGATAGGGACGGCGACTCTGAAGTCAGCCTCGAGACCAACGCAGAATACCAGTTCGTAGTTGTGCTCAACATTGAAACGAAGCTCATGAATTTCAATTTACAGTCAGGTATTGCCGGCGTTCTTCCTGCCGGCGACTACAAGGTGGGTGAAACGGGCGCTCCCATGGTGCTGAATGCCATTATCTATGATCCGAATGAGCTGGAACTGGGACTGGCCGATGCAATCAAGATTTTGCAAGTGTTGGCCGGGCTGGA
>JAWOIH010000042.1:0-6044 GCA_046484725.1 Candidatus Desulfacyla sp.
CTGTCCGAAGGATCCAGGATGGCCGAGGTGAGCCCCGCCTTCATGGCCAGTGTGAGAAAGGCCCTGTTCACCAGGGGCCGCTTGGGCAGCCCGAAGGAGACATTGGAAAGCCCGCTGATGATATGGACCCCGTCCAGCTCGCGCCGGATCCCTTCAATGGCCTCAAGGGCCGTTACGGCCGCACGGGTATTGGCACTGACGGCCTGGATCACGGGATCCAGGTAGATGTTTTTCCGATTTACGCCCAGACCCTCCAGATGGGAGACAAGACGGACGGCATTCTCCACCGTCTGCCCCGCCGTCTTGGGAATCCCCTGATCGTCCATGCAGAGGGCCACGATATCGCAGGCCCGCTTCCGGATAACCGGGGTCATTGCCTCCAGGCGAGACCGCTCCCCGGTGGTGGAGTTGAGCATGGGCGGTAGCCGGACCCTATCCAGAACCCTGTTCATGGTGTCCGGATCGGCGCTGTCGATACAGAGCCGGACGTCCGGAAAATCACCCTGGATCACCTCGATCAGCCAGAGGAGATCATCCACTTCGGAACCCCGCCGGGACCCGGCGTTGACGTCGATCAGATCCGCGCCGCCGTCGATCTGCAGGCGCACCTCCCGCTGAATGGCGGCCGCGTCCCGCCGGGCTACGGCCTCGTTGATCGGATGACGACTCGTATTGATCCGCTCGCCGACAATCAGCATGCATCCACTCCTATCCATACACCCCGTATTCCCTGGCCGCATCCACCATGGCCTTTACATTTTCAGGCCTTGCCTCATCAAAGAAGGCCCCGTTGGCCAGGACATAGCCGCCGCCCTTGCCGGCCGTATCGATGAGCTTCTTGACGCAATCCCGCATGTCGTCGGGCGTGCCCAGTTTCAACAGGGAGGAGGGGACATTGCCGAGGAGGCAGATGGCCTCGCCCGCCGTCTCCTTGGCCGCGGCCATATCGGTCTGGTCGAACATCCAGAGGGTCTTTCCCTTAGGCAGTTCGGCGAGGTATTTCAACCGCGTGTTGTAGCCCCCTTCGGCCGCAGGCAACGGGATGCATCCCCCGTCGATCAGGCCCAGAATCACCTGCTTCAGCGTGGGCCAGTAGAATTTTCTGTACTGCTCATCCGATAGGAAACCGTCCGCGCCCTTGTGGAGCGGCATAAAGATAAACGGTTTTCCGGTCTGCTTCGCCGCGCCCAGGCCCAGGCCGATCATGATCGGGGTCAGGGCCTCCAGGGCCTTGAGGAGCTTATCGGGTTGCCGGTACATATCGAGCATGATCCCCTTGGTGCCCCGGAGGGTATCGCCGAGGACGTCAAAGGGCGCCTTGCTGAACCCGCCGAAGATGTTGGGGAATCCCAGGGTTGCCAGCTCCACGTCGACCCCGCCCACGGCCATGGCCCATTTCAGGGCCTCGGCTCCCGCCTCAAAGAGGGCCTTGTAGGCCTCTTGAACAGGGGGGAGGCCGAAGGGGATGAAATTGAACGCGACCCCGTATATCTCCAGAATGCCGGTGAGGGGAGGGAGCATATTCCAAGGGGCCAGTTTTCCGAATACGCGCGGCAGGTAGAAATTTCTGAAGTAAAAGGAGGGGTCGGCCAGCAGGAGATCGTATTCCTCGGCCTTCATGTACTCCCCTTCGTTGCACTGGTAGCTGTGCTCGGGGGCCACGCCGTGGCCCGGCCAGGAATAGAGCTTGTAGTCAAGGGTTTCATAGACCTTTCCAGGACCCGGCACTGCAGCCCCCATGGGGAAGTCCGGCTCAAAGTCAAGCACGAATTGCTTATACCCCGCCACGCATTTCTCATAATCATACATGGCCTCCTCAACGGTCATCCCGGCATAGGTGTAAGGGAACATGCTGGGGAACAGGGCGACCGGGACCCTGTCCGGGGCCTTTTTCAGCTGAATGGCGTCCTTTAACCGGTGGATGCGGGCCTTGTATGCGGCCTCCGCCTCGGGGCTCTGGAATTTGAGGTCATTGCCTTCATGGTCCTTGGGCGTCAGGAGCTTTTGAAACTGGGCCTCCTGCTTTTCGTCTGCGGACATCGCTTCCCATGTCTTTTCCATGGCCTTATCCTCCTATCCAGCCCCGGGCCAGACGAACGGCCTCGATGGCGTCTTTTCCAAAGGCATCAGCGCCCGTAAACCGCCTGACCTGTTCGTCAATCTGACCGCCTCCGATCATGATCTTTATGTCGTCCCGCAGCCCTGCCTCACGGATGGCCTCGACGGTCTCCTTCATGGCGTCAAAGGCCAGGGTCAAAAATCCGGACAGGCCGACCACCCTGCTGCCGGTCTCCCTGACCGCATCCACAAATCGCTGGACCGGCACGTCAATACCCAGATCCGTGACCTCGAATCCGCTCACATCCAGCATAAAGACCACCAGGTCCTTCCCGATGTCATGGATATCGCCCTTCACGGTCCCCATGACGACCTTTCCGATCCTCTTGGATTCGCCCCGGGTCTTGAGATGGGGCTCCAGCAGGGCGACGATGCGCTTGAGGATCTCTCCTGAAAAGACCAGATCCGGGATGAAATAGTCCGAGTCGGCGAACCGCTGGCCCACGATGGCCATTCCTTCCTTGGCGCTCGCCAACAGGTCCAACGGATCGCTTCCCTGTTCCAGGGCCTTTTCCACAAACGCCAGGGCCTCCGGCTCCTTCAAGTCCGCCAACAGCCTTGCAAGTTCTTGCGACATAGTGATGACTCCTTAAGCTTTCTGCTGGATATTCACGGCCCCTATTCCCACACGTACTGGGAAACCGGGGCCTTGGGGTCTGCCGTCCATTCCTGGGCCGAACCGTCATATATTTTCACGTTTTGATATCCCAGTACCTCATGGAGCACAAACCATGCGGCGGCCGCATATCCCCCCACGCCGCAGTAGACGATGATTTCCTTATCAAGATCATCTCCCATGACGCCTGATGCGGTCGCTCTTATGTCGTCGCTGCTTTTATATTCCCCCTCGTCCGTCCACATCCAGGGGACGGGCCAGCATGTGGCGCCCGGAATATGACCTGCCCTTGCGCAAAAGGGCTCTTTCATCACGCCGAAATAGACGTCAGGGGTCCTTGCGTCCACAAGACGGCACTTTCCCATCTTCGCTTTGACATCCGCCTTGGAGACAAACATCCCCTTGTTCGTTTTGGCTTCGTAGGTTACGGGCTTCGGCCTGGACGGAGCGTCGGATAGGGGTCTCTTTTCCCTGACCCACCGGTCATGCCCGCCGCTCAGGACAGAGGCGTTTGCCACCCCCGCATATATCAGCATATCTGCAACCCTGGCCGTATCGGCCAAGGGATAGGGGTGGTCCGCCCGGTTTACCACAACGACCTTGGAATCCTGACCGATCCCCGCGGACCCCAGGGTTTGTAGCAGCGATCCGTCTTCAGGCACCTCCAGGAGGAGACCGTCTCTCTCAACCACCCAGGAGGGCATGGGGACATGCACGGCATTGGGGATATGGCCTGCCGAGAACTCTTTGTCGCTTCGAATATCGACGATAACCAGCGCCGCATCGTTCTGGTGCTGGGCCAGCCAGTCCGTTGTCACAACGGGGGGAGTCGATCTCACAGCCGCATCAACCCCTTTCTGCCCGGGCGGGGCTGCAAATGGGGTGACCAGGCCCGTGGCCAACAAGGTCATTAAGAACAAGGACACGCCCACAGAGCAAGCCGGAAACGCGATGGATTTCCTTTTCATTTTTAGATACCTCCTTTAAGCGTTTGTTGTCAATGGACGAAAATATTATGCGCCTCCTTTTCCTATTCTAACTTCTCTCCATATTGAAAGAGAAAGCGGGCACAGGGTGGCCCTCCGCCGGTCGCACGGAAAAGGCCCTGAAAGGCCTCCCCCCGTGATCGGATACGGAAAAAACGGCCCCAGCGTGCAGCCGGAGCCATTCCCCACTGCCGCGGCAAAAGTCATCAACCGCCGTGAACGCTCTGGAAGATCCTGACCTCGGCCCCCGGCGGAATGTCATCCGTCATCTTGAGAACGAGGCCATTCAGGATCACCACGCCCCCCTGGTCTTCACGGATCTCCAGCCGGGTCAGGAGATCCCTTGCCGACGCACCCAATGGGATCTCCATCTCCATGCCTGCCGAAGAACCGCTTTCAGGGAAACGCCTGCTGAACGTACCGTATAGCTTCACCCTGACCTTCATTGACCTGCTCAGCAGCAATCGCCGGTTGTCAAAGCGAGAATCAGGCTCCAGACGCGACCGTCCTGATGATCCATGTTTCCGACGCCTGACACCTGAAACCGCTTGTGGGTTGCGGGCGCAGCCCGTGTTGGAACGCTTCATTCTCAGAGGCCCAGATAGGCCTTTCGGATCTTTTCCTCTTTCAACAGATCCCTGCTGTTTCCCTGCAAAACGATACATCCGTTTTCGATCACATAGGCCCGGTCGGCAATCTCCAGGGTATGCCGAACATTCTGTTCCACCAAAAAGATGGCGATGCCCCGGTCCCGAAGCCCCTCTATAATGTGGAAGATCTCATCCACCATGACCGGCGCAAGTCCGGATGACGGTTCATCGATCATGCACAGACGGGGCCTGGACATGAGACCGCGACCCAGGGCGACCATCTGCTGTTCGCCGCCGCTCAAGGTCCCGGCTATCTGGTCCGTCCTCGTCTTCAACAGGGGGAGAAGCCGGTAGATCTCCTCCAGACTTTCTCCTTTCTGTTTCCACGCCCGCTGAGCATACGCCCCCATCTCCAGGTTCTCGCGCACCGACATGTCGGGGAACAGCTTCCGCCCCTGGGGGACATGCGAGATCCCCGCCTCCACAACGGCGTAGGGAGGCCGTCCTTCGATCCTCGTTCCCAAAAATGTCACCTGCCCGGAGGCCGGACGGAGCAGACCGGATAGGGTCTTTAACAGGGTGGTCTTCCCGGCGCCGTTGGACCCCACCAGGGCCACGATTTCGGACGCCTCAACGCTTAAAGAGAGATCGTAGAGGGCCTGGGCCTTGCCGTAGAATGTGTTGATCTTATCTGTTTGAAGCATCGACCCGTTCTCCGAAGTAGACCTCGATCACCGTTTTGTTGGTGGAAACCTCCCGGGGCGTCCCTTCCGCAATCTTGGCCCCGTGGTGGAGCACCATAATGCGGCCGCACACGCTCATGATGGCCTTCATCACGTGCTCGATCATGACCACCGTAATCCCTTTGTCATGGATCATCCTGACCAGGTCCATGGCCCGGTTGACCTCCGTGGCGTTCAGCCCCTCCATCATTTCATCCAAGAGGAGGAGTTCCGGACGGGTCGCCAGTGCACGGGCCACCTCCAGGCGCTTCTGGTTGGCCAGGGTCAGGTCTTTGGCCGGGGTCGCTGCGGCCCCGGCCAATCCGACAAACTCCAGTGCCGACGCGGCCGCTGACGCGGCCTCGGCCGAGGCGATACGCCCCTCCCCTCCGAAAAAGGCGCCTAACAGGACATTGTCAAAGACGGGCAGGTTGCCGAAGATCTTCACCGTCTGAAAGGTCCTGGCCAGGCCCATCCTGCAGATCTGATACGGTTTCAGGCCGGTGATCTCCTTCCCCTTGAAGGCGATGCTTCCGGACCTGAGCGGAATGGCGGCGGAAATCAGATTGAAGAGGGTGGTCTTTCCCGCACCATTGGGACCGATCAGCCCCAGGACCTCGCCCGCTTCCACCTGAAAGTCCACATTGGACACAGCGGCCAGCCCACCGAAATACCGGGTCACGCCTTTTCCCTCAAGTATCGGCATGGTTTCTCCTCCATAGCTTTTTCCACGCCCGCTGGGTCAGACCCACGAGTCCGTCCGGCATGTACAGGATGGCCACCACCATGAAAATCCCGAAGATGAGCATGTAGTAGTAGGGAAAGCGGGTGATAAGGAATTCCTCCAGGTATGTAAAGATGGCCGCGCCGATGATGGGGCCGTACAGGGGTCGAATGCCGCCGAAGATGGCCATGAGGACCGGCACAAAGGAGACCAGCGGATTAAAGGCGATTCTCGGATCGATATAGGTCCAGCGCGTGGCCATGGCGGCCCCGGCCGCCCCCATGAAGA
>JAWOIH010000274.1:0-5413 GCA_046484725.1 Candidatus Desulfacyla sp.
GATCTTTGACGTCCACGGGGATCTTTCCCACGGCCTGGGCTGCATCCGTGTGCAGGGGAACGCCGCGCTCCGCCGCGATGGTCGATATCTCTTGTATCGGCTGGAGCGCACCGGTTTCGTTATTGGCGAGCATGAGCGTGACCAGGACGGTTTGGGGTGAAATGGCCTTTCTCACGTCGTCGGGGTCCACCCGGCCGAGGCGGTCCACGGGAAGAATGGTCAGCTTAACGCCCAGTTCCATCAGGAAGAGGGCGGGATTCAGGATGGCCGGGTGCTCGATGGCCGAGGTGATGATATGACATTCCTGCGGGCGTGTCAGGTCAACGACCCCTTTGAGGACAAAATTGTTGGACTCGCTCCCGCCCGAGGTGAAGACGATCTCATGGGGCCGACACCCCAGCAGACCGGCCACGGCCTCGCGGGCATGGTCCATGGCCTCATGGGCCCTCTGGCCCAATAGATACCCGCTGGAAGGGTTCCCGAATTCCTCCGTCAGGAAGGGCATCATCGCCCTCAGGGCCTCCGGATCGATCGGAGTGGTGGCATTATGATCCAGGTAGATCGGTGTTTTCGAGTGGTTATCCGGCATTATGAGTTCTCCTTGGAAGGCGCAAGGCGTTAGGCGCGAGGCGCAAGGCGTCAGGCGCAAGGCGTCAGGAGCAAGGCCCGGTGTCCATCAGCTATCAGCCATGAGCCATGAGCCATCAGCTATCGGCCAGTATCCAGCATCCAGGATCCAGAATCCCCCTGCCATCCCTTTGTAGGATATATTTTGAAGATTGACAACAAATACCATATAGTGTTACACGTCAACCTGGAAAAGATACGGAAACCGGTCTCAATTATCCCAAGAGAGCCAGGAAACAGGAGGTGGAAGATGGCGGGAGACAATAAAAAGGAGTTCATCCTCTGGTTTGGTGAAGTCGGCATTGGAGACGTTCCCTTGGTCGGCGGCAAAAACGCTTCCCTGGGAGAGATGTATCAGAAGCTTGGAAGCAAAGGAATCCGGGTCCCCAACGGCTTTGCGATCACCGCCTATGCCTACCGCTATTTCCTCAAGTATGCCGGGATCGAAGACGAGATCAAGAAGATCCTGAAGGATCTGGACACCCATGACATCTACAACCTGATGGGAAAGGGGAGGGAGGTCCGGGAGATCATCACCCATTCGGAGATCCCTCCGGATCTGACCCAGGCCATCTACTCTGCCTATGACAAACTGGGCCGGGAGTATGCTGAAAAGGGGGAAAAGACCCACGGGATTACCAATGTGGACGTGGCCATCCGCTCATCGGCAACGGCCGAAGACCTGCCGGACGCCTCTTTCGCAGGACAGCAGGATACCTACCTGAATATCCGGGGGAGACGGAGCGTCCTGGATGCCTGCAAGAAATGTTTCGCCAGCCTCTTTACCAACCGCGCCATCTCTTACCGTCACGACAAGGGCTTCGGCCAGTTCGAGGTCTCCCTGTCCATTGCGGTCCAGAAGATGGTGCGCAGCGATTCCGCCTATTCAGGGGTCATGTTTTCCATCGATACGGAGACAGGGTTCAAAGACGCGGTCTTTATCACGGCCGCTTACGGTCTGGGCGAGAACGTGGTCCAGGGCACGGTCAACCCGGATGAGTATTATGTGTTCAAGCCGACCCTCAAGATGGGGAAACGGGCCATCGTCGGCCGCAAGGCAGGGGACCGGGATATCAAGATGGTCTATTCCATGGAAGACGATGCCACGGTCAGAAATGTCCCCACGACCCTGGATGAACGGCACCGCTATGTGTTGACGGACGATGAGACCCTGAAACTGGCCGAGTGGGCCTGTATTATCGAAGACCACTACAGCGACGAGGCCGGGCATTTCAAGCCGATGGATATTGAATGGGCCAAGGACGGCGACGGGGTCAACGTGGGCACCGGCGAACTCTTCATTGTGCAGGCGAGGCCCGAGACCATTCATTCGCAGCAGGATGTCAATACGTATGAAAGCTATAAAATTTTGGAAAAGGGGGAAATCCTGGCCACGGGCACCGCTGTGGGGAGCAAGGTGGGCCAGGGGGTCGCCAATGTCATCCAGTCGACGCTGGATATGAACAAGTTCGAACCGAACCAGATCCTGGTGACCAGCATGACCGATCCTGACTGGGAGCCGGTCATGAAGATCGCGTCGGCCATTGTCACCAACAAGGGGGGCCGGACCTGTCATGCGGCCATCATCTCCCGGGAGCTGGGCATCCCGTGCGTGATCGGCACAGGGAACGGCGATGAGATGATCGCATCGGGGCAGGAGGTCACGGTCTCGTGCTGCGAGGGAGAGACCGGGCAGGTCTATAAGGGTCTGCTCAAGTATGAGGTGCAGACAGTGGATCTGCAAGACATCCCCCGGACACGGACCAAGATCATGATGAACGTAGGCATGCCGGAAAAGGCCTTTACCCAGGGGAGGATCCCCAATGACGGGGTGGGCCTTGCCAGGGAGGAGTTTATCATCAGCTCGCACATCGGCATCCATCCCCTGGCCCTGCTGGATTACGACAAGCTGAGGGAAAAGGCCAAATCCGACCAGAAAATCGCCGGGGTCATTTACAAGATTGATGAGATCACGGCGGTGTACACGGATAAGAGGCAGTTCTTTATTGACAAGCTTTCAGAGGGCGTGGGACGGATTGCAGCGGGATTCTACCCGAACGACGTCATTGTTCGCCTCTCTGATTTCAAGACCAATGAATATGAAAACCTCCTGGGCGGGTACCTGTACGAACCCGCGGAAAACAACCCGATGATCGGATGGCGGGGGGCCTCCCGTTACTACGATGAGAAGTTTATGCCGGCCTTTGAACTGGAGTGCATTGCCCTGCACAAGGCCCGGAGCGAGATGGGGCTGACCAATATCAAGGCCATGATCCCCTTCTGCAGGACCCCGGAAGAGGGGAAGAAGGTCATCGAGGTCATGAATAGATTCGGACTGGTCCAGGGGGAGGACGATCTTGAGGTCTATGTGATGTGCGAGATCCCCAGCAATGTGATCTGCGCGGATCAGTTCGCCGATATCTTCGACGGTTTTTCCATCGGTTCCAATGACCTGACCCAGTTGACCCTCGGCCTGGACCGGGATTCCTCTCTGGTCGCCCATATCTATGACGAGAGAAACCTTGCGGTGAAACGGCTGGTGGCGCAGGTTATTGAGGTGGCCAAAAAGAAAGGACGCAAGATCGGGATCTGCGGGCAGGCCCCGAGCGACTTTCCTGAGTTTGCGGAGTTTTTGGTGGAGTGCGGCATCGATTCCATGAGTCTCATACCGGATACCGTGGTCAAGACCCGTCTGGCCGTTGCCAAAAAGGAAAAGGAACTCGGCATCCTGGTGGAGAAGAAGTAGCCAATGGAATCCGTTAGAATTTTGGGAGTGGGATCGTATGTGCCGCCAAAGGTCCTGTCCAATTTCGATCTGGAGAAAATGGGACTGGACACCACCGATGAATGGATCGTCCAGCGGACCGGCGTGAGGGAGCGGCGGATCGCCGACCCGGACGTCAACACCTCGGATCTGGGTCGTGAGGCCGCGCTCAAGGCCTTTGACATGGCCGGGATCACGGCCAAAGACATCGACCTGATTATCGTGGCGACCATCACGCCGGATACCTGCTGCCCGTCCGCGGCCAACTGGCTCCAGGCCAAACTGGACGCGCCCCAGGCCGTTACCTTCGACGTCACCGCGGCCTGTTCCGGTTTTATCTTTGCCCTCAACGTGGCGGAGCAGTATCTCAAGACCGGGGCGGCCAAACGCATCCTTGTGGTGGCATCGGAGATCATGAGCCGCACCCTCGACTGGACCGACCGGACCTCCTGCATCCTCTGGGGGGACGGCGCAGGGGCGGCGGTTCTCTCCCTGGGGGACGAGGGCCCTGAAATCCTGTCCAGCCACCTCCATACGGACGGGGTCAACGGCCAGGATCTCCTGATGCCCGGCGGCGGTTCCCGGACCACCCCGATCTGTCACGAAAGCGTTGACAAAAAGCTCCATGTCCTCCAGCTGATTGAAGCCAATGCCAGCTTCAGGGTTGCGGTGAGGCATTTTGTGGATTCCATCAAGGAGGCGGCCGAATTCAACCATGTGGCGGTTGAGGATATCTCGTGGTTCATCCCGCACCAGGCAAACCTTCGCATGTTCCAGGCCATGGCCAAGTTCCTGGACCTCTCCATGGACAGGTTCTATGTGACCCTGGACAGATACGGCAATATCTCTTCCGCATCATGCGCCATTGCCCTGGACGAGGCGGTCAGGGACGGGAGCATCCGGAAGAACGACCTGGTCTGTCTCCCGGTCTTCGGCGGCGGGTTGACGTGGGGAAGCGCTTTGATACGATGGTAGACCAGCCGCCCGCCCTGGGCCTGTATCGACTATCCGGCATCCAGCATCCAGCATCCAGCAGAAGTTTAGAAGATGAGAGGGTAAGAGGGTTAGGCACAACCGCGAAGCCGGCATCCAGTATCCAGCATCCGGCTCAACAGGAGTATCCGGTGATCACGCATAAGCTCAGGGCCATGGGGATCGGTTTCAGGGCCGGTTCAGAGGATATTGCGGCCGATCGGCCGACCCTTGTCATGATCCATGGGGCAGGGGCCTCTTCCCAGATCTGGCAGAATCAGACCCGAGTATCCAAGGCCCCGTCAGCGCGGCTGAGCAGATCCGTCCATGTCCTGGCCCTGGACCTTCCGGGTCACGGCGAAAGTCCGGGTGAGGCGAAAACGGATATCGACGGCTATGCAGCATGGTTGTGTGAGGCGCTCCGTGCCGCCTTTGACGAGCCGCCGTACCTGATGGGCCATTCCATGGGCGGGGCCATCGTTCAGAAGGCGGCCCTGTCGGATCCGGATCTCTTGAAGGGGATCATCCTGGCGGGGACAGGCCCCCGGCTCAAAGTGGCCCCTGTTTTCCTGGAAGGCCTGCAAGAGAACTTGGACGCCATCGTCGACACGCTCATGGGGTATGCCTATGCAGCCGGTGCAGACACGCGGCTGATCCGCGAAGGGATCCAGCTGATGAAATCGGCCGGGCCCGGCGTGGCCTACGGCGATTTTTATGCCTGCGACCGGTTTGACGTGCGAGACCGGATAGGGGAGATCAACCTCCCCTGTCTGATCCTCTGCGGCGGTGAGGACAAGTTGACCCCGCCCTCCCTTTCCCGGAAACTGCATGAATCCATCCGCGGGAGCAGGATGGAGATCATCCCTGACGCGGGGCACATGGTCATGATTGAAAAATTTCAGGCCTTCAATGACCTTGTGCTCGATTTTGTCCTCAATTCCTAATTCTGTATCCCCTCCAACTTCCACTCAACCATCCCCTTGGGTCGTGCAAAGGCCCATCTTTCGTCGAATTTGACAGGCTCCGAAGGGTCGCCCTTCACCACCTTGC
>JAWOIH010000414.1:0-6817 GCA_046484725.1 Candidatus Desulfacyla sp.
CGGGCATGAGATTGTCGAGAATCTGCGGCCCGGCAACTGCAATCCTCAAGGGTCTCATCATATGGCCATCACGGTGGTCCCCTGGTTTCATGCCATGGGCACCATCGCCTATCTCAACTACCCGATCTTCGTCGGGACGACCCTCTATGTGCTGCCGCGATTCGATGCCGGAGAGTACCTCAGGGTGCTCAAAAAGTACCCCATCGATGCGTTGGGCGGGGCTCCGCCCATATACACGGCCCTGCTGAATCACAAGGACTTCCCCGAATATGCCGCCAGCTTCAAGAAGGTCAAGATTGCGGCCAGCGGAGCGGGTCCTCTGCCTCTGGAGTATCTGAACCGAATGAAGGAGGTCATCGGAGGGGTTTTGGTGGAAGGCTATGGCATGACCGAATGCACCATGGCCATATGCCTCAATCCTGCGGCCCGTGAAGGGGTCCGAAAGGCCGGGTCTGTGGGGATTCCGATTTTCGATTCCGAGGTGAAGATCGTGGAGTTAATGGATGACGCGCGGGAAGTGCCCATGGGAGAGGAGGGGGAGATCCTCCAGAGAGGGCCCCAGGTCATGAAAGGCTACTGGAACCGGCCTGAAGAGACGGCAATCGCCCTCAAAGGCGGATGGCTCCACTCGGGGGACATCGGCCGGATCGATGAAGACGGTTACCTCTACATCGTTGACCGCATCAAGGATATGATCAAGTATAAGGGGTATAACGTCTTTCCCAGAAACCTGGAGGAACTCCTTTACCGGCATCCCAAGATCAAGGAGGCCGCTGTCATCGGCATTCCGGATCCGTCCGTGACCGAATATCCCAGGGCCTATGTGGTGCTCAAAGAGGGTGAGACGGCCAGCGCAGAGGAGATCCTCAACCACATCAACCCGAAGGTGGGAGGCTATGAGAAGATACGGGAGGTGGTCTTCCGCAAGGAGCTTCCCGTGAGCCTGGCCGGGAAGGTTTTGAAGAGAGAATTGCGAAAGGAGGCCCTGGCAGAAAGGGCGGGCGGCTATGACATGTAAACGTCGTACCGGGACAATCAATGACAGACAGACGCGCCGGGAAGCGTTGCACCAGAGCATGTGTAGCCGGACAGGGACTATTTCCTCTTGACCCGTTTCCGATCTTCCATACAGGTCGGAAATTTTCAATGGTGCGATTCAAGGCTGACAGGTTATTGTAGATCCGGATCGCCCATCCAAGACGGGATGTGAACAGGGCCTTGGAAGTCGTACGCAACGAGATGAAATCGTTTGAAAAAGAATGGCCCTTCAGGGCCATGTGACGGGATTGCGAGTTGACAGCGTAGCAACGGCTCAGGAGACGGGTATGGAAATCGCGATGGAAGAGATAAACGGGATTAGGGTCGTGCATCTCGAAGGACCACGGTTGGACGCGGCTGCGGCCCCGAAGTTCAAATCCGACATGATTGATATCATAACCCAGGGAGCGACGCGAATCATCGTGGACCTTTCGCGGATCGACTTTATGGATTCAACCGGGTTGTCCAGCTTGATGTCTACGATGAAGACCCTGGCCGGACAGGGGGAGATCGTCCTTTGCGGGGTTTCGGAAAAACTGAGAAAACTTTTTTCGATAACAAAACTGGACCGGGGGGTCTTCCGCATTTTCGACAATCGGGCGGAGGCGCTCAATGGCTTCTGAGAAGGGCCGCGACATCGCCATTCTCAGGCTGTGGATCGACCGCCGCCTTGAGGATGTCGCTTTGATTGGGTACGCCGTGCGTGGCGTCTGCCGGGGAAAAGGGATGTCGGCGAAGGACGCCGACGACGTTGAGCTGGCCGTGTGCGAAAGCGTCAACAATGTGGTTCGGCATGGCCATGCCTGCCGGTCCGGGGAAAACGTGGAGGTGATGGTAAGGGCCGAAGAGCGCCAACTGGCCGTGGAAATCATGGACTGCGCCGGCCCGGATGAACCCATTGAACCCCAGGAGCCCGCCTCTGTGGATTGCCTGCCGGAAGGCGGGCTCGGGCTGTACATCATCCACTCGCTGATGGACAGGGTGGAGCACCTGGAACATGCCGGGCGGATCGTGTTGCGAATGACCAAGCAATACCGGTAGCGGGTCTACAATGTCCTGATGAAGAGCATGACGATGGTGTTGTAGTTGTAAAACAGCCTTTTTTCCAATTCCTTGATGGCCAGCAAGTACATCTTGGCATTGCCCACCCCCAGGGCGGAGCGAAACAGGTCCAGGTAGAGCTCCGGTTCCATGGCCGCACGCAACTCTTCCATGTCCAGCTCCGCCACCGCGTCATCCATGGGCGGGTCCTGGCCGAGACATACGGAAAACCAGTGTTCCAGGCGGGCCGTGTTTGCCTGAACCTGGGTCCTCACGTCGTTCATCAAGGCCTCCCTGAAGAACTCATATTCCTCTTTTTCGAATTCTCCCAAACGGGAAAAGTAGGCGGTAAGATGCTTCAGGTAAATCAAGACGCCCCGCTTCAAAAGAAGGGAGTCCTTGAGGATTCGACAGAAAATGGAGCCGGGGCCTTCAAACCCGGCAAGGTCGATCGAGAATCGGTGGGAGGATAGGTTGATGAGAACCGGGTAATGCGCAGGGGCCGTTTGGTCCAGGAAAACACCGGCCATCTGCGCCTCATGCTCCCTGTCCCATCGCTCCCAGACCACCTGACCCGATTCGAGCACGGAACTCCCCAATCGAAATGGAATGTGCAAATGGATCCGGTCTCCCTTTTGCAGCCGTTCCCTGCTGACGGCCCACCGGGGAACAGCGATGCGCACGCCTCCCGAACTGACATCCTGGAGCAGGTATTGAAAGGCCTGGTAGTCCGCGGCCCTGGAACCGATAAAGGGCAAGACAATCGAATCAATGGGTACGCGGGATTCCCGCCTTTTTTCCTCAGTCATGGTGGCCATGGTATCCTGAACCTGTTGACGAACCCGTTCTTTCGTTGGATCAGTATAAAGGGAGGCCCTTTGGGTGTCAAGGCAAGCCGATCGTTGCCGGGAATTCTCGTTTTGCTTTTCGCAGCGATACGATCCGTTTGTAGTGGGGCCGTTAGGCCCTCAAAAATCGCCTGACGGCGACACTACGAACGGGATATGTGGCATCATCACCGCTTCCGTGATCCGGGTCCTTGACGGGTAACCTTCATATCGATGTGCGAATCGCACATAAACAGGTCACCCTTTCACCGTTTCAACCCGGCATTCCAACTCCCCTTCTCCCAAGAGGACCTGGACCCGGTCCCCTCTTCCTACGGCTGAAGCGGTCTTCAGGACCTGTCTTTCAGGTAGTTTGAGGGCAATGCTGTATCCCCGTTTGAGGACCGATAGGGGGCTCAGGTCTGTGATCCGCCGTTCCAGGAGGGAGCGTTTCATCTCCGTCTCCCTGAGCCTTCGCTGAATGGCCCGGGCAAGTCTTTCCATCTGAAACCCAAGCTGTTGCTCCCTGGATCGTATCCGGTTGACCGGAGAATGAAGGCGGAGTGCGCGCATCTCCGATGAGAGTCCTGCCCGCTTCTCCCGGATAATCTGCTCCATCAGGCGGATGAGTCGGCCTTGAAGCTCATCCAGCCGCATCCAGAGGTTCATGAGCCGCTTCTTGGGGTCCTGAATCCGGTGCTTCAGGCGGTTCAGCTCCTCGGCACGGCGTCTGATGGTCAACCCCATGGCCGATAGGAGCCGGGTCCCGGCCTGATTCAGACGTTTGATGAGTTCCTCCTTTTCAGCGGCCAGGAGTTCCGCGGCCGCAGAAGGGGTGGGGGCCCTGACATCGGCCGCAAGATCCGAGATGGTCAGGTCGATTTCGTGTCCCACGGCAGAAACGACCGGGATGCGGGATCGACGGATGGCGCGCGCCAGTGCCTCCTGGTTAAAGGCCCAGAGGTCTTCGAGAGAGCCGCCCCCCCGGGTCAGGACAATTGCATCCGCGGCGAGTTCCCGGTTGACGAGGTCCAGGGCCTCGACGATCTCATCGCAGGCCTGATCCCCCTGGACCCTGACCGGGACAATGAGGATCTCGATGTTGGCAAACCGTTTGCGGATGATCTTGAGGAAGTCGTGGATGGCCGCCCCGGTGGGGGATGTGATGACCACCACCTTTTTGGGAAGAAAGGGGAGGGGCTTTTTGATATCCGGGTCAAAGAGACCCTCCTGGGCCAGTTTCTGCTTGACCTGTTCAAAGGCCAGGGCCAGTGCGCCCACGCCCACCGGTTCCAGATAATCGAGGACGATCTGGTATTCTCCCCGTGGGGCATAGATGCTGACCCTGCCCTGGGCAATGACCCGCATGCCGTCTTCGGGAAGGAATTTGAGATACCGGGCCTGGAGGCGGAACATGACCGCCCGTATCTGGGCCGCGTCGTCCTTGATCACCATGTAGTAGTGCCCGGAGACCGGTGCCCTGAAATTGGATATTTCCCCCTCCACCCACACAAAACCAAATTGTTCCTCAAGGAGCCCCTGTATGGCCTCGGTGAGCTGGCTGACGGTGTAGATCCTGGGGCCGTTGGGTGTCGCGGACACGATTGAAGATAACCTCCTTATGGTATAAAACTCGGGACGGGGAACTCGGAACGCGGAATATTTCCCTCGTTGCCACGCTCTTCATCTGTTTATCGGCGCCGGGTGCTGAGCCCGAAACCTGGATTCCGCTGTTGCGGGAAAGCCTCGTGCGTCATCAGAATAGCATGACATCTCGGGCAAGGCAATCGGCTTTCCGGCCGGCGTTGAAATGAATTCCCTTGACCATTCGGTTGAAGTTACCCTATATTTCAGTGCGTGCCACGGTCGACGAAGAATGGGTCCTGGGGATTGCCGGTTGAACGATCCCCTTTCGGAATGATTTATCACAACCACACGGAGGTTAGACATGAATCCTTTTTTGGAAGAAGGGGCTAAAAATCCGCTTAAAATTCAAGACAATACCTTCAGGGACGGTCACCAGTCCCTGTTGGCGACACGCATGCGGACCGAGGATATGATTCCCATTGCCGAGAAAATGGACAGCGTGGGGTTCTGGGCCATGGAGGTATGGGGTGGGGCGACCTTCGATACCATGCACCGGTTTCTGGGCGAGGACCCCTTTGACCGGATCCGGACCTTGAAAAAGCATATCAAGAAGACCCCCTTTTCCATGCTCCTGAGGGGCCAGAACCTCGTGGGATATCGGAATTACGCGGACGACGTGGCCAGATTGTTCGTGGACAAGGCGTGCGAGGCCGGCATGGATGTCTTCCGGGTCTTCGACGCCCTCAATGACTTCCGCAATTTCCAGACCGTTGTGGAGCGGATCAAGGCCAACGGCAAGCACTTTCAGGGCACCATCTGCTACTCGCTGACCCAAAGACGCATGGGCGGCGAGGTGTTCAACCTGGAATACTACGTCAGCAAGGGGAAAGAGATCCAGGAGATGGGGGCCGACACCCTCTGCCTGAAGGATATGGCCGGCATCATGGCGCCCTTCGATATTGCCAAGATCATCACGGAACTCAAGAAGGTGGTCTCCATTCCTATCCACCTCCACACTCATTACACCAGCGGCATGGCCTCCATGGTCTACTTAGAGGCCATCAAGGCGGGGGTGGATATCGTGGATACCTGCCTGGCGCCCTTTGCCCTGAGGACATCGCAGCCGGCTGTGGAACCGATCGTTGCGACCCTTTACGAAACGGTCAGGGATACGGGATTTGATTTGAGCCTCCTGCTGGAGTTGGGCGACTATATGGAGAGCGTAGCGCCCAAGTACCGGGATTACCTGGCAAAAAACCGGATGTCGGTGATCGATACAGGGGTCCTGGCGCACCAGGTGCCCGGCGGGATGATCTCCAATCTGGTCAGCCAGCTTTCCGAGGCCAAGGCCCTCGACCGGTTGGCGGAGGTCTATAAGGAGGTGGCGGTGACCCGGAAGGAGCTGGGCATGCCCCCGCTGGTGACCCCCACCAGCCAGATCGTAGGGGTTCAGGCCGTATTAAACGTCCTGTTCGGGAGATACAAGATGGTCACCAATGAGGTCAAGGACCTGGTATACGGGCTGTACGGCAAGACCCCCATACCGGTGGATCCCGAGATCCGGGAAAAGGTCCTGAAGGGGTATAAGCGGGGCCAGACCCCTGTCACCAACCGGGCGGCCGATTACCTGGAACCCGAATTGGAAGGGGATCGCAAAAAGGTCGGGGACCTGGCCAAAGACGATTTCGATCTCCTTATCTATGCCCTCTATCCCAACACCGGGGAGAAGTTTCTGAAATGGAAATACGGTCTGGAAGAAAGACCGGCCTCGGTCAGACCCAAGACCCTGGAAGATATTCGTAAAGAAGATGCGGCCATGGCCGCGGCCATCGAGCAGGTGTGCAAGACCGCATGATATGTTGAAGCGTGGGAACGTCTCTTTTGTCCCGCCCACAGGCGGGACAGTTTTTTTGCATGCCCGGGGGAGCAGGCTTGTTTTTAACCTTTGAAGGGATAGAAGGGTGCGGGAAGTCCACCCAGGCCAGACGCCTTGCAGCCCGGCTGGAGCGTCTGGGGATGTCATGCGTGCTTACACTGGAACCGGGGGGAACGCCCATCGGGCAAAAGATCCGACGCATCCTCCTGGACCAGGACCATCAGGACCTGCCCCCCCTTTCCGAGCTGTTTCTCTATGAGGCGGACAGGGCCCTCCACATGGAACGGGTGATCCGGCCGGCCCTTGGGCGAAAGCAATGGGTGGTATGCGATCGGTTTTTCGATGCCACAACGGTCTATCAGGGATATGCGAGGGGCCAGGATCTTGATATGATCCGATTCCTGAACGAAAAGGCCTCCTTCGGGATCACGCCCGATCTGACCTTTCT
>JAWOIH010000420.1:0-7760 GCA_046484725.1 Candidatus Desulfacyla sp.
GATGTCATTCTGCCTAAAAGCGAGGAACCGAAAAGCAAATAGACGAACGCGGTACAACTACAATTGAAAAAGTATCTCACACAAAGCCACAAAGCCACAAAGAGATAAAAAAGGCGTAAGCGTTCGACCATTCCACTATTCCAAATATTTCGAACTGGGGTGAAACCCCTGAGTTTATTCAACACTATGACCTGAAATGGGGCTTACATGTTAAAATCCATAGTGTTAGGCCTTTCGATCCTGTTTGTATGGATCATCTCATGGGGCTGTGAGCACCGGACCTATTACGAACTCGAGGCTTCGGATCGCTTCTATACGCCTCAACAGATCCCCATAAAACCCGGGATGATTCTCAAGCCTGAATTGAATATCGCAAGATCCGTCGTTATTATCAATGCCCAAACCGATACGGGTTGGAGGCTGTTGGGGTCATTCACCCACCCCTGGTGGGGAAATCTGAAGATGTGGACCGATACTGCCGTGGGCGTTGCGACCAACGAACTGGGAAAAAGAGGCGTTGCAGTTACGGACCAACTCCCCCTGATCCTCAAGCTCACCATAACCCCTGATGAGAAGGGTTCGGCTTTGACTGGGTTCCTCGGCAGGGCATGTCCCATGGACACGGACAGAGACGGGGTCCCTGAATACCAGGATAGATGTCCGGGCACACCCCAAGGCGTCGCAGTGGACAGCCTGGGATGTCCCCTGGATACCGACAGGGACAGCCTGCCGGACCACCGCGATTATTGTCCGACGCTCCCCCAGGGTTTCAGGATCGACCCTATGAGATTCGGGGAAAGGGGATGCCGCATGTCAGGAGACGTGCCAAAGGACAATTCCGGAGCTTGTGAGATCCACCTGGTCAGTTCACGGCCGGCCGACACGGTCATGGGCCTTTTCAAAAGCGAACTCGAAAGAGGAGGCATTGCCACAGACAGGGACGCTTGGGACACGCTCAGGTTTTCCGTGCCTGTCTCCAAGTGGACCCAAAAATTCAGATCAATCCAAATTGCCTTAAAAAAGGAGGACATCCACCTGACAGAAAGAATGCCCAGAATACTCCAGTTCGCCATAACAGATGCTTCTTTGGATTGGAAGGCCAGGGAGATCGGCTGCAGCCTCAACCTCAGGGCAATAACCGGAGATGGGGATATCCTGGACTTTCAGGGCACCAACGATGCCATCGACATTCACGATAGCTGCGACGGAGCGGTTACCAAACAGGTGACGGCCATGTTTAACAATGTCCGGATCCGCAATTATCTTGCCGCCTCGACCGAACCCAAAGACTCTGATTGCGATGGGGTCTCTGACGAGGTAGACCAATGCCCCGGAACCCCCCTTGGGGTGGCGGTGGATGCCAGGGGCTGCCCCTTGGACAGCGACGGCGACGGCGTTCCCGATTATTTAGATAAATGCCCCGGCACCCCGCCAGGGGTCGAAGTCGACAGCAGAGGGTGCCCTTTGGATAGCGACGGCGACGGCGTTCCCGATTACCGGGACAAATGTCCTGGTACGCCAAAGGGTGCACGGGTTGACACAGAGGGTTGCTGGGTTATTGATGAGGCCTTTTTTGATTTTGACAAACGCGACGTCAAACCCCGCTTCTACCCGATCTTTGATGAAGTCGTGGCGATATTGAACAACAACCCGTCTTTGAGGATTGTGATTGAGGGGCATACAGACAACGTCGGGACTGAGGCCTACAACCGGAAGCTCTCCGAGGAACGGGCAAAAGCAGTTCAGGGGTACCTGGTCAAAAAGGGGATTCAAAGGGATCGGCTTTCCACCGCGGAATACGGGTGTTCGATGCCTAAAGCCTCCAATGAAACCGCTGAGGGCAGGGCCCTCAACCGAAGGGTGAAACTGGAACCGCTGCCAACACCAACAGAATAATTGGGTTCGTTGGGTTTGTTGCGTTTGTTAAGTTGAGGACCAAACAATCAAAATAATTGGGGACAAAATAATTGAAGGCCCCCCATGCATCATTCCTTTTTGCCCTAAATCATTTTGCCCTAAATTATTTTGCTAAAACTCCCAGTTATACGGATGCGGCTTTGCCGCGGTAACCGTTAATGTAAACCGGTTGTCGCCATATTCATTATTGGGATCCTTGCTGACCCGCCTTCGGTGCGCATATCCCAGATCCGCGGAGAACCAGCGGAGAAAGCGGTATCTGATCCCGCACCGTCCGCCGACTGTTTCATCGTCTTCCTGTTCTTGAAGGGCATAATCATTCTTGCGATAGTCCACACCGGCATAGGCCTGAAGGTCGTGCACCGGTTCGTACTCGACGCCGGCATCTCCCCCCCAGTACCGCGTAAATGCCCGGGGTTCCACATCCATAAAGCCTTCATCCCAGCCGCTCCGGGCTGAGACAAAGACCCTTCCCCGCCTGAATCGCTTCTCAAACCTTCCCGTATATTCAAGCCCCGGGTTGATATCGATGCCGGTGGGGCTGAAATAACCGATTTCCAGAGCTAAGCTCATGGACTTGGAGAAGCCGTATTCAAATCCTACGCCGCCGTCGTGAATATGATAGGCCACCGGTATTCCCTTGAAGTTTCTGTTGGCGAAACCGTAGCGGACACGGACGGTTGCCTGGCGGCCGAACCGATGCATGTACGCCACATCCACGTCGTGGGCGTCCAGGTCCACACGGTTATTGCCGTAACTCTCCCCCAGGGTGTAATCAAACCGCCTGTATTTATAGCCCAATTCAAAGCCGTCTTTATTATTGACCCAATAGGACAGATTCGCATAGGGACTGTGTTCGACAACGTCCTCCAGGTAAGGATCGTCATTGTCCAAATATCCATGTCTGTACCCGACAGAGAGACGGCTTTGGGGGCCGAACTGATAATCCAGACTCGTATTGAAATCGTTCCGCTGATAGGGCGCCGCCGTATGCCGGATCCGCTGGGGTCTCAGATCCGGGGGAAGGTCCTGGTCAAAGAGGTCGTTGGACTTGAGGTAGCTGTCCGACAGGTTGAAGGTGAGGTGCCGGGACAATCGCTGCCAGAATTTCAGGCGACCGTTGTGCCTCACAAAATCATTTTCAGAGAGATCATGGTATCTCACCCAGCCAAAGGTATACTCCAGTTCCAGACCGTTTCTCCCGGAATCCATATACAGCAACAGACCGGGCGATACCGTGGTGATGAAATCGCCCTTCTGATTGTCCTTGTACAAAAAGATATTGTCATCGTATTCCCCTTTGACGCTGATCTTGGGGGTAATCCTGACCCGGTATCGCTTGGACGGCGAACTGACGCCCCCGCCTGCAGAACCCATGCCCGATCCGCCGGCGTGCCCGGACATCCCCCCTCCACCGCCCGGCCCGGTTTTGCCCGGCGCCTGACCCCCAGGTGACTCTCCTGCAACCTCATCTTCGCGAATACCTTCGAGCAGGCCTTCCTGTTCAACAGTACTGTCAACAAATTGCATTTCACTAATTGTAATGGAGGGGGCCTGGTGTGCACCTATGGTTGGTCTGTGTTGAGCCGGGATCGCAACGCGGAGCCGAGGCGGGGACATGCGAGTTTCCATTGAGAGTTGATTGCCGTCGTCATAGATGTTGACCACCAGCCGAGCAGGGTCTTTCATTGTGAACGCACGGGTTTCATTAAAGTCTTTGGGCAGCCCGATGCGAACCGCGAGACCCTCTTCCACAATTTCCAGTCTTGCCCATGAGTCAAATGTCTTGAATCTGCGGAAAGGAGGAAGCCCGGTCGACACATTCGGCAAGACGAAATGGAGTTCATCGCCCTTGACCGTCGGTTCGTCAAAGGAAATACCTTCTGAAAACTGAAAGACAACGGAGGCGTAATCCTTGTGTCGTCCTCCTCTGATGGTCTGCAAGATAATGTTGCTGCTGGTGTTGATTTGTGGTTTTTCAAGAGGCGTGTTCTGCGCGAGGGTCGGCTGGACAAACCAGTTGGCGGTATATGACAAAAAATACAAGGCCATAGGGATCATATGCACAACGGCCAGGAAGGCCCCAATAATGACACACATTTTCCCTGGTGTTGTTTTCAATTCCGTTACTCATCCAAGGGCCCCATCCCCGACCCATCCGCTATGCGCCATGCGCTTTCCCCTATGCGTTTTCCCCCCTGCTCCCTGCCCCCTGCGCCTTACGCTACCCGCCTTCCGCTAAGCGCCATGCGCTCGGCGCTCTGCGCGTCACGGCACATAAATCGTATCGCCCGGGTGAATATAGATGTTCCACTCAGGGGCCCTGCCGGCAATCCCGTTTTCGAAACTATATCGGAAATTCTCCTGCTTTCCGTTGACCATGCGAACAATCGTGATGTGTTCCGAGTCGGCCCATTCGGTGAAGCCGCCGGCTAAGGATATGGCCTGGAAAAGGGTCATATTATCGGCAAGCTTATACTGATTCGGACTCCTGACCTCCCCAACAACGTAAAATACCTTATCCTCCTCAGGTTCGAAGATGGTCAATTCCCTGAATTTGACATAGACCGTATCCCCGTTCTTGATCTTGGGAAGCGGTTCGTCGCTTTCTTTATTGAAAAACAGTTGCAGGTTGAATGTCTCATCAATAGTCCCCTTTCGGATGATAAGGACCTTGCTCAGATCAGCCACATCCGTCTCTCCGCCTGCCGAAATAATCAGGTCCACAAGGCTCATGTCTTCCTTGGGTTCATAAGTCCCGGGATCGTTGACCGCGCCAAAAATCCGCACCTTGCTTTTGACGTCCTCTTCCAGTTTTTCAGGGGGGGGGGTCCAGGCCATGAGGGTCCGTTTGATGTTCCCGAAGTTGGGGGAAATAGGGACAAACAGGATATCGTTTTCATGGAGCGGGGTCAGGAGTCTGGGATCGCCGGTGATGGTAAATTGATAGAGATTGATCGGGATCCGTTCGGTTTCTTCTCCCCTTTTCCTCAAAATCCTGGCATCGCTCATAACGGCCCCGTCCACTGCGCCGCCGGCCAGGTTAAGGGCGGCCTGGACATTGGCGCCCTCTCTTACGATGTATACGCCGGGATTGGCGACGTGGCCCAACACCTGAACAAACTGCCGTTTTTCAATAATGCTGACCTCCATTTTGGTATCCCGGGCAAGGTATTTGGGAAGCTTTTTTGCAATGGCCTCCTTGATCTGGGCTGTGGTAAGGTTGTTGACATAAATGTGGCCCACGTCGGAAACGTACACGTAGCCGTTATTGTCCACTTCAAACTGATTGAGCTTATAAATTTTATCCTGAAGATATTGATCCTTCCCCTCTCCTCTTCCCGGCACATTGATGAAAAGCAGATCCCCGCTGTCCACCTTTTTCTGGTACACCTCAGGAGACGGCACGATCAACATGTCGTTAGGCCGGAGAACAACCTTTCCATCGCCTATACGTATATCCCGATACCCTTCCCTGGTCTCCCGTCTGAGCTTCGTCCCTGAATAAGTGACCCCCTCCAATAGGCCGCCTGCTGTTTGAAACAGTTTTTTCAGGGTGCTGGTCGCCGGAACCCGATACCACCCTGGATAGCGGACCCCCCCTGTGATCTGGACATATCGTTCCCTTTTAACCAACTTTATGGAAATCTTTTCCGCTTTATCAATAAATCGCTTGAGAGGCTGCGTCAGACCCCTTTCCAGGTTCGCAAGGCTCAAGCCCTGAATCGAAATCCTGCCGATACTCATCATATAGATGTTTCCATCCGGGGCGACATCGTAGGCCATACTCATTTCCGGCTGGCCCGGAACCTCGATCTCCAATGTATCCCCGGCTGCCAGAAGGCCTGAATCGTCAGCATCCACAGAAAAATCAGCAGGCATCACACCGCCGGGTTTTTCTTCCGCAGGGGTATCCGGCTTTTCAAAATCAGATTTCGGAGCCAACGGCTCGACAGTCAATGCCTGTTTGCTTTCGGCCGGTTGCTCATTCCTCAGAATTCTTTCTGGTTTGGGCGCGACCGGTGGACCGGCAGGCGGGTGTGCCTCGGGAAGCGTGATTACTTCGTTGGAAAAAGGGCTTTCAGGGCCTTCAGCTGAATCAAAAGCCGTGATGGCGAAAAAATAATCCTTATTGTCCGTGAGGCCGTGGAGGGTTAGCTCGGTAATGTCGCCCTTTACAACAATGGGCGGGGGACCCTCGGCTGCACAGTCGGCGGGGGCAGGATTGTAAGGCGGTCCTGATTTGGTATCGTAATAGATTTTATACCCGGCAGGCGCCGGGTCTTTTTGAGCATCCCATGTCAGAGTGATATCCTTGGTCCTTTTTGCGTTGTCAACAATGGTTTTGTCTCCGGAGACGGATGTTGGTCCGGTCGGTTCAGACGAAGAGATCAGGGCTTCTTGAGGCTCAGGGCCATTCATTACCTCAGCAACGGTCGCGGCATCGGCCCTGGTCTTGACAACGATCATGCCTGTGGCAATTTTTTTTGAATCAAGGACCTGCTTTTCGGCCAACGCCTCATTCCTGGTAACAAAAGGTCCCAAACAGACCCGATACCAGAAGCCTTTGCCAGGCAAATCGATTCCCTCGACAAAGGCATTGCAGGGACGCTCGACCAGGCCCTTTACAATCCTGGCTGCGTAGTTCTCGGCATTTTCCCTGCTCTTAAAAGAGCCCAGCAGAAGGCCGAACTCGGCATATGTGACGGAGGCAAATGTCACCGCCAACAGCAACTGTCCCATAACCTGAAGCAGACCCTTTTTCATGCCATGCATCCTGATAGGCTTGTCTTATGGTATCAAAAGGTAAAAATTCCCCTGCTGCAACATTGCATCATATCTATAATGAATTCGGCAACAAATAGCAACAGTCATATGCATTCAGATGGCAAAATAATTTAGGGCAAAATAATTAATCAAAAGTATGATGGATTGGCAACGGCCGCATTAGGGCTCAATTGCCATCCCTATTGCAAATAAACTTCCGATCGTATAAGGTTAGCCTTAAGATAAGCGATGGCGCCACAGCGCCACCCCTTTGTTGACATGAGTGACGTATTTCCTGCATTTTCTAATAGTTAAATGCGTTATACACAACCATGCCATGTAACTCAAGGGGCGGAGCTGTGCCCGCCTTTCCATTTTTAACTCATGATGCCCCCAAGTCATTCTGCCCCCAATTATTTTGTCCCAAATTATTTTGCGATTCCTGGTTTCCGCCCCTTTTATTGAGCACATAGAACCCAACGAACTCAATTAACCCAAATAACTCAATAAACCCAAGCAACCCGATTGCCTTGCCGTGATACAAAACTACCTCACCGTTGATGTTGAAGACTACTACCAGGTTTCCGCCTTTGAACCTCTCGTTGGCCTCGCGAAGTGGGATCGATATTCTTCAAGGGTGGTAAAGAATACAAGAATCATCCTCCAGGCCCTCGATCGACACCATGCAAAGGCCACCTTTTTCGTCTTAGGCTGGACAGGCGAAAGATATCCTGATGTCGTAAGAGAGATCGTGGAAAAAGGTCACCTAATCGGGTGCCACAGCTATCAACACCGGCTTATATACACCCTTTCTCCCAATGAATTCAGGGAGGACACCCGCCGGGCGAAAGATGTCTTAGAGGAGATCACAGGAAAACCCATTTTGGGCTACCGTGCCCCAAGTTACTCCATTACCAGACAATGCCTATGGGCATATGGTATTCTTGATGACTTGGGTTTTGAGTTCAGCTCAAGCGTTTTCCCGATCTATCATGACCGGTACGGCATGCCCGGTGCCCCCAGATTCAAATTCAAAGTCCCCGGTCATGATATCATCGAATACCCCATTTCAACCG
>JAWOIH010000432.1:0-3590 GCA_046484725.1 Candidatus Desulfacyla sp.
TGGCGGCCCGGGTTATGCCGAAAATCTCCTGCTCCATTTTCACCCGCCTCTACTTTTTGAAAAAAATGAAAACCAACTGAACAAATTGAACCAATAGAACTTATATCCCGAATAGACCGCCCTGTAAAGCGAAATGGCGCAAAACGCGCAACGGACATAGAAGCAGGATCCATAACCTCTTGAGTCATCCACGCATTCGGGCCTTTCTTCTTGACACCCGATTCCGACTTTTTCTATGGTGTCGAAATAAGAAAGGCACATCTATCCTAAAAGCCACAACTACGAACGACCTGCCGCCACGAAAGGGCGTGACCGGACTGGGTTGACCCATCGGCCAACACTTCATGAGACAAACCGGCATGCCCGATCATCAAACGGCACGCATCTTGCTGTCTTTTGAGCTTTTGAACACTGAGGCGATCCGGCTTGCGCTTTTTGATATGCCGTGGCGCGCCCGAGGGCGCCAGGGGGCCTTTGTGGATGCGAATTGTCTAACCGCGCACATCCAGGCGTTTTTCACGCTTCAATTTTCAATAAGGGGGCGATATGATCCAAATATTTTTGAAAAAGACTATTGTTCTTGCCGGGATAATGGGGATTGTCCTTTGCGTTGGATCGCAGGCCCGGTCATCCGACCGAAAATACAAGGTGCTTCATATCATGAGCTACCACTCGCCATGGGAATGGACAGACGACCAGTTCAACGGCTTCAAGGATGCGCTGAAGGGCCTTGACGTTGAATACCGGGTTTTCCAGATGGATACCAAGCGCCGGAGCGATGATGCGTGGAAGGAAAAGGTGGGGAGGGAGGCCAGGGAGTTGGTTGACATATGGAAGCCCGACCTGGTCTATACCAATGACGACTACGCCCAGGCATATGTGGCCCGATATTATGTGAACCGGGATATACCCTTTGTATTCAGCGCCGTAAACGCCGATCCCGGCGCATATGGGTTTACAGGGAGCCAAAACATCACAGGGGTCCTGGAGCACGAACACTCTGTGGAAACGGTCAGGTTTTTGCGTGAGATCGTCCCGGACATCAAGACGATTGCCGTTATCGTGGACGATGATCCGACCTGGGTCGGCGTGACAGCGCGGATGAAGCAGCGGCTGTCGATGGATCTTCCCGATGTGCAGGTGGCACGCTGGGATACGATCCGGACTTTCAGGGAATACCAGGAAAAGATCAGGGAATACCAGACCCAAGTGGACGCCCTGGGCCTTTTGGGCATCCATACGTTCAAGGATGGGGAGGGAAAAAATGTTCCCTGGCAGGAGGTGCTGAAGTGGACCGCAGAGAACAGTTCGCTCCCGGATTTCAGCTTCTGGAAAGACAGGGTGTTGTACGGGACTTTGGCCGCAGTGTATGTGTCGGGCTATCAACAGGGCCTATCCGCCGGCAAGATTGCGCGGGGGATCCTTTTGGAAGGCAAAAGGCCCTCCTCGTTCCCCATCCTTCCCACAATAAAGGGACAGCCGGTCTTGAGTCTGGCAAGAGCAAAGAAATTGGGCATCCGGATCAAGAGCACCATCCTTCTGACCGCCGGGGTGGTTAAGCAATTTGAATGGGAAAAACAGGGATTGAAAATTGAGAATTGAAGGTTGATGCAGTCGTAAAAAGTCGTCACCCCGTTGAAAAACGGAGTCCAGGGTTTTAATAAGTGGTCGATTTTGCTGGATTCCGGCTTTCGCCGGAATGACGAAAAATGACATTTCCTGACTTTTTACGAGACCATCAAGGTTGAGAACTGAGAAGGGAAACTGCAAATGAAATTTGGGCTGAAGGCAAAGATCGTCCTGATCACCGTGGCCATCCTGACCGGAACCGCCGGGGCGGGGACCCTTGTCAGCGGATATATCTTTTTCGACGGCTATGCCGCGGCCCTGAAGTCACGGACCTCCGTGATCGGAGAATCCCTGGCGTCCCAGTTGAACCACCTCCTGGCCTTGGGGATACCTCTGAACGAGGTGGTAGGCTTTGAGGACCAGTGTCAGGACATCCTGAAGAACCACGAAGGGATTTCCCATGCCATGGTGGTGGACCCGGACGGGAGGATACTTTTCCACAATGAGCCCTCACGGCACGGGGAAATGCTGACAGATTCGCGCAGATTAGAGGCCATTCGGGACGACAGGGGGGATCTCCTGACCCAGCATGAACAGGGAACCAAATATTATGAGAGCCTCCTGCCTATTTTTGGGGATGACGGCCGGCACATCGGGGAAGTCATCATCGGTTTTCCTGCAGGGGTTGTATCTGAGGAGACAAAGCGGCTGGTAATCTATTCCACTGGCATCGCTCTGGTTTTCCTTGGCGTCGCCGTAATTCTGCTGATTGCGGCCCTCTCTTCCTGGGTCACCGGTCCGCTCGCTCAGTTGCTTGATGCGATTCAGGGGGTCAGGAACAAGGGGCCTGATTTTGCCGGGAGGGTCGAGATCGCTTCCAGGGACGAAATCGGAGAGCTTGGCTCGGCATTCAATGAGATGACCGAAGGTCTGCAACAAACCACGGTGTCCAGGGACTACCTGGATACCCTCATTGAGGGCATGATGGATACCCTCATCGTAGTGGGTCCGGATGGGATAATCCGGACAGCGAATCAGGCGGTTTGCCGTCTCCTCGGTTACACCAGGGATGAGTTGATCGGCCATCCTGTCTCCAAGATCCTGGAGGCCGATGAGTGGACACATGACGGGGCGGAACTGGTCGACCTGATCGAGGGGAAGCGGGTGGGGGAGCGCATCCGTCGTTACAGGGCAAAGGACAATACCCTTGTCCCGGTACTGTTCGGCGCATCGGCCGTAAAAGACGCGGACGGAGCGATCCGCCATATTGTCTGCACGGGCAGGGACATCAGCGAACGGATGCGGGCAGAAGAGGCCTTGCGGGAGAGCGAGGAGCGATATCGGGACATTGTGGAATACAGCCAGGTCATGCTCTACACCCATGATCTGGAAGGCAGGACCCTCTCCGTCAATAGCTTTGCCGCGGAGCAATTGGGCTACAACACCGCGGAGCTCCTTCGAATGAACATTCGAGACCTGATCGTCCCCGAAAGACGGGCGGAATTCGACAGGTATCTCGCTGAAATCGAGACGGAGGCAACGTCGCGGGGGCTCATTTTGTTGCAGACCGCCAAGGGGGAGAAACGCCTCTGGGAGTACAACAATACCCTGCGCACGGAGGGGGTCCCCCGCCCGATTGTCCGCGGAATGGCCTATGACGTGACCGACCAGAAGCGGGAGGAAAAGGAGAGGGAAAATCTGATCCAGGAACTTCAGACGGCCCTGTCGGAGGTCCGAAAACTGAGCGGCATGCTCCCCATTTGCGCGTCGTGCAAGAAGATCCGCAACGACCAGGGCTACTGGCAGCAGGTGGAGCAGTTCGTCTCCCTGCACACCGGCGCCCGCTTCTCCCATGGCCTGTGCCCCGAGTGCGGCGTAAAGTTGTATGGCGATCTCCTCTCGAAAAAAGACATCCTGCCACGGTAATGCTTGCGACCGGCTGCCTGAAGCGTACATCCCGGACCGCCCCCGGGTCGGCCCGGCTGCTACCATAGTGTCCATCCAGGGATGAGATATGGGCA